>CALDGV010000054.1 GCA_937941745.1 uncultured Prosthecobacter sp.
CCATCGCCTCGCCGCTTTCTGCATCAAGAGGGCCGGTGTACTTGTAGAACTCGTAACGGCGTGTGACCACTTCATCACCATTGGGCAGGTCCTCTGGTGCGGCGGCCAGCTCGCCATTCGGACCACCATCCGCAGCGCTCGTCTTCTTTTGCAGGATGCGCCATTCGACTTCCACCTCGTCCGGCTCGCCATTCGCCCAGTTTTTGTCGTTTAGGTCCGCCGGATCATCGCTCACCAGCTCGCGCAGCTTGATCTCCTTGTTGTTGTGCGTCGTCGTTTTGATTTCTTTCACCCACACGGCCTTGCCAAATTCCTTTACCGGAGGTGCGGGCGGCACCGGCGGCTGGATCACGGCCTGCACTTGCGCCGCCACACCCGCCACTGGCGGGTAATACGTGAAAACCGGTGTCGCCACCTGCACCGCGCCGCCGTGGACGAGGGCACCGCTGCCATTGTCGATGAGCCAGTTGTATTTGATGAGGCCCACCGCCTTGCTGTAACCAACGCCGAAGTGCTCGCCGCCGAAGTTCACGCTCGGATTCGTGAACATGTGGCCGTTTGTCGGCGCGATCGGACCGCTCGGGATCGCCGTGTAGGAGGCCCAGGAGCCGTCCGGGTTCTTTTTGCTCTCCCAGCGGATGCGGCACTTCGGATGCAGCGGGTCCGTGTCATCCTGCTCAAAGCGCGGCACGCCGTAGTGGTTGTAGTTGTAGGTGTAGGTGATGTCCGTCGTGCGGCAGTCCTCGATCTCGATTTCGAAGCCGTGGCAGGTGTGCCCGGTGTCGTTCACCGTATCGAAGTTGTTGATGCTGCCGTAGGCGATGCTGGCGCGGGCCTCGAGGCCTGCGAACAGAGCCGCAGTGGTGATGAGGAAAAGCACGACGTGTTTCATTGGCTCAGCGGGTGGTGAGTTTCGGCGTGACGGATTCACCTTGCAGAGGTGCTCCGGTGAGGCGCTCCATGGCCATGCGATGCTTCCAGGCGTTGCGGCGGGACTCGATGAGGCTGTCGATGGCATCCAGATAGCCGCGCTGCATTTCAACGTAGGTCGCGGCTGGCACGGCTCCGAGACGGAAGTGCTCGTCCGCCTGCTCCGCTGCCTCGGCGAACTGCTTTTCGCTCTCCGGCCTCCAGCGGGAGAGTGCGTCGAGCTCGGCGAGGTAGGCGGCGCGTTCGACGGCGAGGTCGCGCTCCAGGTCGCGCAGGGTGGCATTCAACAGGGCTTCGGCCTGCAGCGTGCGCGCCTCCTCGGCTTCGATGTTGCCCTTGTTCTTGTTCCAAAGCGGCAGGGGGATGGAGAGGACGATCCCGCCTTCGATCTGGGTGCCGCCTGCGTGCTGCCCGGCCATGTAGGGGCCGAAGGTGATGTTGCCCCAGCGTTCGGATTTGCTGAGGTCGATCTTCAGGCCCTGCTTGGCCACGCCCAGGCGCTTCTGCTGAAGGTCGAAGTTGGTGCGCGCCGCCTGCTGCTTCAGTGATTCGAGGTGGGGGGCCTCCGGGAAGCTGGTGGTCACGCCGCTGATCTGCAGCGGTGTGTCCGGGCCGCGGCCGCAAAGCACGGCCAGGGCGGCGGAGGCTTCGCGCACGGCCTTCGCGGCATCCGTCTGCACGCGGTCGCTGGTCAGCAGCGAGGCTTCGAGGATGCGGCGTTCCAGCAGGGCGCTGACAGAGCCCGTATCGCGCTGGATCAGCACGTCCACGAGGGCTTCCAGACGCTCGCGCACGGACCGCGCGGCCTCCTCCTTGCGCTTCAAGAGCAACACGTCACCCGCACGGGCCCGAACTTCGTTGGCGAGCTGCGACTTGAACTGCTGCAGCCCCAGCTCGGCGAGCTGGATGTCGCGGTCGGCGATGGCTTTGCGCAGGGACATGCGGCCCGGGAAATCGAAGGTCTGGGCAATCGTTGCCCGCCAGACGAGGCCGTCCTTTTGAGAGGCGATGGCCATGCCGCCAAATTCGGTGCTGAGCTCGGGGTTGGCCAGCTGCCCGGCGGCCCGGCGGCCCCCGCGTGCTGCAGCGATTTCGGCTTCGTAGAAGCGGACTTCGGGGTTCTTTTGCAGGGCTTCAGCGACGAGGTCGCCGCTGGTGGTGGCTGCGTGCAGGGAAGCGCCGGCAGCACCGAGAAGAAGCAAGGAGACGAGGGGGGAAAGTTTCATGGGACGAGAGGGCAGGGGGAAGGAGACACAGGCATCCAGCGTGAATTTGGCTGGAGGTCCGCCAGACACGGGCGCTCAGCGGCGCACCGGAGTTTCGGGCGGAGTTTCTTGGAGCGGAGTCATGCTCCGCAGCCCTCTCAGATCAGCAGTCGCACCTTGGCGAGCATCGGCATGGCACCGTGCTTGCCTGGAGGAGTCTCAGCACCGTGCATGCTCCTGCGTGTGTCATCACGCGATGGATTGAACTGGGCACTGATGAGCTGAAGCGTGGCCGTCAGATTGATCTCTGCAGGCGACTGAGTGATTTTTTCCAGGGATTCCCTCTGGGTGCCCGTGCGGCTGTCGCAACGGCTGGCCTTCATCTGATGGTCTCCGTCACCAGCCGCGCGGCAGAAGCTGACGAGAAACTTGCCGAGCATCTTCTGGTGATCTTCGACATCAGGCGTGTAGCTGCCATCGACGTGATGCAGCGTGACACTGGTGCCAGACTCGCTCTGGGAGATGACCACCTCATGCTCCCCATCCATCCACGCCGCCAAGGCCATCATCGCTGGCATGACTGAAGTGCCCGTGACGGTGTAAGCCATCAGGAGCATCAGGGCAGTCAGGCGCTGGAGGAGGGACAGGCGCATCTCAATTCAACAACGTGCTTAAAGACACGCGACGCAAAGGATCGTTCAGACATTACCAAATGATCATGTTCGGATGCGCATTGATGCTGAGACCCATTCGCGATGAGGGCCTCTGCCTGCATCAAATGCTGGTGCAAAGGCAGCGTTTCGATTAACAACCATGTTCCGTGAACGAATCCAAGCTCTGCACCCTTCTGCAACGTGCGGCGGTGAACTCTCCAGCTGCCGAAGATGCCTCTCAACGAGAGGCCATCATGGCCTGCGTGAGGGTGGATGAGGGTCGTGCCCAGCGGTGGAGGTCGTTTGTGCGCTGGCTGCTCGCCCTGGTGCTGCTTTCCGGCCTGGTAGCAGCGGGCGTGGTGGCGTGGTCCCTGGCCTCCCAGGATCAAACTCATGCCCGACCGCCCCGGCTCGAGCTGTTTCAGGAGGGCCTGATCCGATGATGTCATCGCGGGTGAAGTGGCTCAGCCTCTCCGTGGCGGCCTCCATGCTGCTCGCCGCCATCTCAGCCTGGCTGGTGACGGACTGGACGCTGCACCGCCATGGCCTGAGTCATGCCGATCACGAGCACCTGGAGCCGGATTTTCATGCCTGGATGCACGAGAATCTCGACCTGACACCCGAGCAGCATGAGAAGCTGGAGCCGGTGGAGGCGGAGTTTGAGCAGCAGAGGCAGCGTCTGAGACTGGAGATCCGAACAGCCGGGCGGGAACTCGCGGAACTCATCCGCACCAGTGAAGCGGAGGACCCGCGGCTCATGGCCGCCCTGCAAAAGCTGGGGCGCAGCCAGTCGGAGCTGCAGAAGGCCACGCTGAACCATTTTTTTGCGATGAAGCGCTACCTCCGTCCTGCGCAGGCGGCGAAACTCCTTGAATGGACTCATGACAGCCTTGCCCGCGAGCCTTGAACTCCTCGACTGGGAGGTTTGCCAGAGCGCTGCGCCGCAGGATGCGGAGGCGCTGCAGGTGCGTGCTGCGCAGGAAGGGGACATGGCCGCGTTTGAATGGCTGGTGAGGCGGCACGAAGAGCGGCTTTTCGGCTTCTGCTGCCGCTGGCTGCGCTGTGTGGAGGACGCGCGCGAGGTCTGTCAGGACAGCTTTGTCAGGGCTTGGCAGGCACTGCCGGAGTTTGAGGGGCGTGCGCGCTTCACCACCTGGCTTTACCAGATTGCCCTGAACTTGTGCCGTGATCGTGCCAAGACCCGCGGCAGCCGCCAGCAGGCCAGCACGGTGGCGCTCGACCAGGTGCCCCTGCCTCCTGAATGCCCCCGGCAGTCTCCCGACACCAGTGCTGAATGGCAGAGCGAGCTGGAGAAGCTACATCGCGGCCTGGCCATCCTGCCGGAAAAAGACCGTGCCGCACTCGTGCTTACCAGCATGGAAGGCCTGAGCCATGAAGAGTGTGCCCAGATCCTCGGTGGCTCCGTCCGCAGCATCGAAGGCCGCGTTTACCGGGCCCGGCAGGTGCTCATGCAGTGGTGGGGCGAGGACTAAGCCCCCCGGTTCCTCTCAGCAGGAGTGCTTGAGGACTCACGGCGCATCCTCAGTCTCCATCTTTTCCCTCTTCGCCACGAGCTGCTCCCGGCCCTGCCGGTCCTTGTATTCCAGGTGGCCTCCCTTGCCGAAGACGAGCGGACGTTCGTCATCGGTGAGCAGTTTCACAGTCTTGCCGTCGTGGTCCTGGATGGTGCTGTCTTCAAAGTGGAACTGCCGCAGCACGCCGCCAAAGGCCCGGTTGAGGTTTTCCTCCGTGAAGACCTCCTCCAGCGGTCCGGCCGCCAGCACGGTGCGGTTCACGAGCACGACATGGTCGCAGAATTCCGGCACGCTGCCGAGGTTGTGGGTGGAGACGAGGATGATGCGGCCCTCATCACGCAGGCCGCGCAGGAGCTCGATGATGGCTTCCTCGGTGGTCACGTCCACCCCGGTGAAGGGTTCATCGAGCAGGATGATCTGGCCGCTCTGCGCCAGGGCCCGGGCCAGGAAGACACGCTTCTTCTGCCCGCCAGAAAGCTCCCCGATCTGCCGCTCCTGAAAGTCGCTCATGCCCACACGGGCCAGGCTTTCGCGCACGATGCGCTTGTCCTCGGCGCTGGGGATGCGGAGGAAGTTCATGTGGCCGTAGCGGCCCATCATCACCACGTCCCAGACGCTGACAGGGAAGGTCCAGTCCACCTCCTCGCTCTGGGGCACATAGGCCACCAGCTTCCGCCGCCGCGCCTCCTCCACGGTGCCGCCCGCGATGTGCACCGTGCCGCTGACCGGCTTCACAAAGCCCATCAGCGACTTGAAGAGCGTGCTTTTGCCGCTGCCATTCACCCCCACCAGTGCGGCGATGACCCCCGGGCCAAGGTGAAAGCTGGCCTCCCGCAGCGCGGTGTGACCGTTCGGGTAGGAGACGGTGACACGGGAGACATCAATGGACAGCGGGGTCATAGAAGAACAGCCTGGAACAAGCCAACAAAGCCGAGGATAAGCCTTCATGGAAGGGCAAATCAGCCTTTGCTGAACAGTGTGCTGGATTTGTCGGATGCTAAAGTTGCATTCCCAGGACACGTTTAGGTTCCCGTGCGTGCAAACCTGCTTCTGATCCTCCTTTCCACCCTCGTCCTGCCAGCTGCCCGGGCAGACGAGGGCGCCACTTTGTTCAAGTCCGTCTGCTCCCAGTGCCATGGGGAGAAGGGCGAGGGCAAGGACGAGGTCAAATCCCCCTCCATCGCCAACGAGCCCTCCTGGTATGTCATCACCCAGCTCACAAACTTCCATGATGGCAAGCGCGGCTCCAACACGGCGGCGGATCCTCAGGGCGCGATGATGGCGGCGATCGCCAAATCCCTGAAACCGGCGCAGATCGAAGCCGTGGCCAAGCATGTCGAAAGCCTGCCCCTGGTGGTTCCGAAGGTGCGCGAGATCGCCGGCGCGGACGTGCAGCGTGGCCAGGAGCTTTTTTATGAGCGCTGCATGGAGTGCCACCGCTACAATGCCAGCGGTGAGATGGCTTTTGGCAGCCCTCCCCTGGTAGGCCGTCAAGGCTGGTACCTGCTGGATCAGCTGAAGAAGTTCAAAAACCTCCATCGAGGTGCCGCCAAGGGCGATGAAAAAGGGGCCAAGATGGTGCAGATGGCCACGCTCTTCATTGAGGATGAGCAGATGATGAAAAACGTCGTCGGCTACATCCTGACCCTGAATCCCGCCCCGCTGGAGGAGGCTGGAGATGAGGACCTCTTCAAGGCTCCTGCCGCAGCCGGGCAGTGACAGCAGGCCGGGTCGGGATATGTTGATGGCATGAGCGCCCTCCTCAGCCTGATCGCTGCCGTCTCCACGGATGGCTGCATCTCGCGGGGCACCGGCGTGCCCTGGGAGCTGCCAGCGGACAAGCAGCATTTCCGAGCCTACACCCAGGACAAATGGCTGCTCCTGGGCCGCCGCACCTTTGAGGAAATGCGCGGCTGGTTTCAGCCGGGCCACCGTCCCCTGGTGCTCACGCGTGATGCCTCCCTGGAGGTGCCCGGCGGGCAGGTGGTGGCCTCGGTGGGCGAGGCTGTGCATCTGGCTGGTGAGGCCGGCGAGGTGGAGATTGTCTGCCTGGGAGGCGCCCAGATGTATGCCGCCGCCTTGTCGCACGCCGGAAGGCTTGTGATCACGCATGTAAAGCAGGTTTTGGGCGGAGGCCTGCCCTTTCCCACCATCTCACCCAGGGACTGGGAGGTGGTGACCCGCCATCCGCATCCGGCGGACGAAGCCCACGAGCAGGCTTTTGAGATCGTCACCTACCAGCGGGTGCTGCGCCGTGAATATGACCTCGCGGCTTGATCTTACGCACTGAGCGCCTGAGAAGTCCCGCATGTCTCTTTCCACCCTTCTGACCTGCCTCGGCATCGGCATCCTGGCAGGCGTCATTGCGGCGTTGTGTGGTGTCGGTGGCGGCGTGGTCATGGTGCCTGCCTTTGTCAGCCTGCTGGCCCTGCCTCAGAAGACCGCTGTGGCCACCAGCCTCGCCATCATCATCCCCACCGCGCTCATGGCCACCGTGCAGAATGCCCGGAACGGCTTCGTGGACTGGAAGGTGGCCCTCGTCACCGCCGTGTCGGCCTCGCTTTTCGCCTACTTTGGCGCGGACTGGATGAAAACCCTCGGCAACGCCGCCCTCACCCGCATCTTCGGCACCGTGCTGCTCGTGTTCGGCCTGCGCATGCTCTGGCTGGGAAAGGCCTGAGAGCCACTCGGCCGCCTTTGCGTTTGACCGTGCAGCCAAGGGGATTCAAGGGTCGTATCCACGCCGCGCCACGCGCGTGCCGAACCCTCCCCACTTCATCGAACTCATGGAAACCTCCCTCACCACCGCCTCCGTCGGCAGCTTCGTGCCCGACTTCGAAATGGAAACCTACGAGCCGACGCATGGCGACTTCGGCAAGGTCTCTCTGGCCGACATCAAGAAGGCCGGCAAGTGGACCATCCTCGTGTTTTACCCGGCTGATTTCACCTTCGTCTGCCCCACGGAGCTCGCCGACCTGGCTGACCAGCAAGACAAGCTTGCGGCACTTGGCGCTCACGTGATCGCCGTCTCCACCGACACGAAATTCGCCCACATGGTCTGGCGCAACACCGAAGGTCTGCTCAAAAACGTGAAGTATACCCTCGCCGCCGACCCTACTGGCACGGTCAGCCGCCTCTTCGGCGTTTATGACAAGGCCACCGGCCTCGCGCTGCGCGGCACCTTCATCATCAATCCTGAAGGCAAGCTGGTCACCTCCGAGGTGAACTTCTACAATGTCGGTCGTGACGCTGGCGAACTCGTCCGCAAGATGGAGGCCAACGTGCACCTCATGGCCAATCCCAGCGAGGCCTGCCCTGCCAAGTGGACGCCTGGAGCGAAGACGCTGAAGCCCGGCAAGGACATCGTTGGCAATGTCGCCTCCGTGCTTGGCAACTGATCCTTCCTCATCCGCCCTCTTCTCAGCCTTGCCGGCTTACGTCGGCAAGGCTGTTTCGCGTTTCAGGAGGTCGCTGGAAGGTTCCGGGCTTCGGGCACGTTGTCCGGTCGCATGCTTCGACCCGCTCTTTTTGCTCTTCTGATTTGCGCCAGCGCCCTTGCGGCCGACCGCCCGAACATTCTTTTCTTCTTCGCTGATGATCAGCGTCACGACACGCTGAGCTGCGCCGGTCATCCGATCGTGCAGACCCCGGCGATCGACCAGCTGGCCTCTGAAGGCGTGCGCTTCCGCAATGCCTTCGTCACCACCTCCGTGTGCTGGGTCAGCCGGGCGGTGCTTTTCACCGGCCAGTGGGCCCGCTCGCATGTGCAGCGGAATGCCGTGCCAAAGGTCCGGCCCGAGGCCGCTGCCACGTTGTATCCAGTGCAGCTTCGCAAGGCGGGCTACACGACCGCACACTTTGGCAAATGGCACTTCCAGGCGCCTGAGGGCTTCAAGCCGGAGGAGCAGTTCGACGCCTACGAGCAGATTGGCCGCAACCCCTACTTCAAGACCCTTCCAGATGGCTCCAAGCGCCACGAGACGGACCTCATTAGCGACCGGGCCATCGAGTTCCTGAAGAAGCAGGGCCAGGACAAGCCTTTCTGCCTCCAGCTCAGCTTCAACGCCGCCCATGCGGAGGACAACGACCATCGCCCTGGCATCGGGCTCTATCCTTGGCCGCCTTCGGTGGATGGGATGTATGAGGACCGCAGCATCCCGCCGCCACGGCTCGGTGATCCGGCGATCTATGAGGCCCATCCTCAGTTCCTCAAGGACAGCATCAACCGCGAGCGCTTCTTCTGGGGCTACGACACGCCGGAGAAATATGAGACGAACCTCCGTGCCTACTTCCGCATGATCAGCGGCATCGATAAGGCCGTCTCGCGAGTGCTGGCCGTGCTCAAGGAGCAGGGTCTGGCGGACAACACCATCATCGTTTATTCCGCTGACAACGGCTACTACCTGGGTGACCGCGGCTTTCAGGGCAAGTGGTCGCACTTCGAAGAATCCCTGCGCGTGCCGCTGGTGATCTACGACCCACGTGTACCCAAGGAAAAGCGGGGCAGGGTGGTGGAGGACATGGTGCTGAATGTGGATCTGCCTGCCACGCTTGTGGACTGGGCCGGCGCCGAACGCCCCGCCGCTTATGAAGGCCGCAGCCTCGCCTCCCTGATTCAGGGCCAGGGGATGGACAATCCCTGGCGGACGGCCTTCTTCTGCGAGCACCTCGACCTCGCTCCCACGCTCACCTGGGAAGGCATCCGTGATCAGCGGTATGTCTATGCGCGCTATTTCGATCAGAAGCCTGCCTTTGAATTCCTGCATGACCTCCAGACGGATCCGGATGAACTGAAGAATCTCGCTGCGGATCCTGCCCATGCTGAGGTGCTGCAGCGTTTCCGCCAGCTCTGTGATGCCGAAATGAACGCCCGCGGTGGTGCCCTGCCGCCGATGAACCAGCGCGGTCCGGGCAAAAACGGCAAGGCCAAGGCGAAGCAGCGCCCCAAGAAGTCATGAAGTCCGTCCTGTTCCTGCTGCTCAGCCTGGGAATCGCCCTTGCCACCACCTCTGCGGCACCGCCGAACGTGCTTTTGATCATCACGGATGACCAGGGCTATGGCGACCTTTCCATCCACGGCAACCCGCACCTGCAAACACCGCACATCGACAAGCTGGGCCGGGAGGGCGTGCGCTTTGACCGCTTTTACGTGAACTCCTTCTGTGCTCCGACACGTGCGGCACTCCTCACGGGCCGCTGGCCGCTGCGCACCGGGTGCCATGGCGTCACGCACAACAAGGAGGCCATGAAGCCCTCCGAGGTCACGCTGGCGGAAGCGTTGAAGGGAGCAGGCTACCGCACGGCCTGCATCGGCAAGTGGCACAATGGCGAGCAGTTCCCCTTCACACCTGCCGGCCAGGGCTTTGAGCATGTGCTGGGCTTCAACAACGGCCATTGGAACAACTACTTCGATGCCACGCTGCTGCGCGGGCATGTGCCGGAGCCGACGAAAGGCTACATCACGGACGTCCTGACGGATGAGGCCATGCGCTTCATCAGCGAGAGGCAGAAGGAGCCGTTTTTCTGCTACCTGGCCTACAACGCCCCTCACTCGCCCTACCAGGTGCCAGACGCATACTTCGACAAGTTCAAAGCCAGGGGCTTCGAGGCGAATGTGGCCGCCTTTTACGGCATGTGTGAAAACATCGACGACAACGTAGGCCGTCTCCTCGCACACCTCGACAGGCTCAAGATCGCCGAAAACACCCTCGTGCTGTTTCTCACCGACAACGGGGGAACCGCGGGCGTCAAAATCTACAACGCCGACATGCGCGGCGGCAAAACCAGCGTGCATGAAGGCGGCACCCGCGTCCCGCTCTTCATGCGCTGGCACGCTGCAAAGTGGTCGCCGCACTTGGTGAAGGAGATTGCGTCCCACATTGACCTGTTTCCGACCATCCTGGACCTCTGCGCGGTGAAGGTCTTCGGTTTGAAGCTGGATGGCATGAGCTTGAAGCCGCTGCTGCAAAGCAGTGGAAGCTGGCCCGAGCGCACGCTTTTCACGCACAACCCCATCGACGAGACCAACAAGTATCCAGGGGCCGTGCGGACGCAGCGGCATCGCCTGGTGCGTGAGATCCAAGGCTCCGCCGGAGGCTCCAAGGCCAGGGCGAACGATGCAAGCGCCCGGCCATGGCAGCTCTATGACATGGAGGCAGATCCCGGCCAGGAAAAGGACATCGCCGCCGAGCATCCCGATCTCGTTCAGAAGCTCGCCGCCAGGTATGATTCCTGGTTTGCTGACATTTCCACCGAAGGTTTGCGGCGCTATCCCCTCTCGGTTGGTCATGCCGAACACAATCCCGTGGAGCTGCATGCCCCGCAGGCCTTCTATGACAAGCCCCTGAAATTTGCCAGTGGTCCCGGCTTCGCCAACGACTGGCTGACCGGCTGGACGGATCCTGCGGCCAAAGTGTGGTTTGAGATCGGGGTGGCCCGTGCTGGACGTTATGAGGTGGCCCTGGCCTTTGCGGCCACCGAAGCCACGAAGGTGCGGCTGAGCACGGAAGGATCGGACCTCGAAGCCGCGCTGCCCGCTGCTCCAGCATCCGAGGTCACACTGCCACATCGCGATGCGGAGGGTAAGGCCCGCTACCGTGATCGTGTCTGGACCGAAACCCGGCTGGGAGAAATGGAGCTGAAAAAAGGTTCGGCCATCCTCACGCTCAGCCTTGAAGGCACTGCGGGCATCGACTTCAAGCACCTCAAGCTGACCCGGCAGGAGCGGGACTGAACGCTGGAGCATTCAGCGGAGTGGCTGCACGCTTTTTTCCCGGTTGAAGCGCCGTTGCTGGCTGGTCCCGCCGACTTTGAGGTGCAGGAGGTTCTCTTGATCACGAAAAAGCTCCTGAAGCACATCATGCTTCAGGAGCGCGTCCTGAGGTTCCGCAGTCACGCTGAGCTCGAAAAACAAGGTCACCAGAGGACCATCACTTTTTCTGGAGGCTTCGTCCGTCTCGTATCCAGCCCAGATGAGGTTGGAAGCGCCACCGTTGGCTTGTTCGAGGACAAAATGCTTCTTCAGATAGCCCGGGATGACTTCGTTCAGGATCGCATCAGGCGTCTGGCCAAAGCGGATGAGGCGCTCTGAATCCCGCATCAGCGCGAGTTCCAAGTCGTCGATGAAGACCGTGAGGCTGACCTCAAGCTTCTTCGTGACAGGATTGAACTCCGCCTCCCCCGTGGAGGTGTGGAGGTCGTGGGCGTGCAGGGAGGTCAGCACGAACCAGCTGCCGAGCAGGGCGATGAAGCTACTTCTTGGCATCCGCCTTTTTGTTCTCGTCGTCCTTCTTGTCCTGCTGGGTCATCTCCCGCATCGGATTCGGAGCCTTCTCGTCCTTGTAGAGCTGGAACCTGCTCTTCACAGGCCGACGCGGCCAGAAGTTGTTCTCCACATCGGTGTCGGTGAGCTCCTGGCGCGGGTCAAAGGTCACGGCCTTGAGCTCCTTCTTGGTGAAAAGCAGCTTTGAAGTCTTGCCAGGGTTGAAGCGCCAGGCCTCGGCAGGGAGCTTCAGCTCCTCGCTGCTGCCATCGGTGTAATCGAGCTTCAGGATGATCGGTGTCACGAGTCCGCCGAGGTTGCTCATCTCGATGGCATAGAAGTTGTGCTTGGTCTGCAGCAGCTTCGGATCGATCTCTTCCTCCTGCAGCTCCTTGATGAGGGATTCGAACTTCTTCTTCTCGCTCGGCAGCACCGTGGATTCATCAAAGCTGTCGTAGAAGTCCTTCAGCTCCGGGAAGCGGTCCACGCGCTTGGACAGCTCATAGTTGCGTTCGCGAGTGAGGGTTTTGGGCAGCTCGTCCTCCTCCTTTTTCTTCTTCGGCTTCTCCACTGCGGGATCGCGTGAATCGAGCTGGAGCCACTTCACTTCGTCGATGGAGACATCCACGTGGTCCGTGCTGTAAAACCAGCCGCGCCAGAACCAGTCGAGGTCCACGCCGCTGGCATCTTCCAGGGTGCGGAAGAAGTCGGAAGGCGTCGGACGCTTGAACATCCAGCGTCGGGAGTAGGTTCTGAAGGCGTGGTCGAAGGCTTCGCGGCCCAGGATGTGCTCGCGCAGGATGTTCAGCGCCACGGTGGGCTGTCCGTAGGCGTTCGGGCCAAGGTCGGCGATGGATTCGCTGTTGGTCATCACTGGCACGCGGTCGCGGCTGCGCAGGTAGTCCACCATGCCGCGTTCGTTGCGGCGGTGCTTCCAGTCGTTCTCCCATTCCTCCTCGCTGAGGTATTCCACAAAGGAGTTCAGGCCTTCATCCATCCAGGTCCACTGCCGTTCGTCGCTGTTCACGATCATTGGGAACCAGTTGTGGCCCACCTCATGGATGATGACGCCGATGAGCGCATACTTTGTGCGCTCCGGGTAGGTGCCGTCCTTCTCAGGCCGTGGACCGTTGAAGCTGATCATCGGGTATTCCATGCCGCCGACGGGGCCGTTCACCGACCAGGCGACGGGATAGGGATAATCAAAAGTGAACTTGGAATAGGTCTGGATGGTGTGGGCGATGGCGTGGGTGCTGTATTTGTCCCACAATGGCATGCCTTCCTTGGGGTACATGGACATGGCCATCACCGGCGGGCGGTGCATGCGGTCGGAAATGCCGCCCGGGCGCTTCGGTGTGGGTGGGTGCGTGTGGCCTTCCACGGCCATGGCATCCCAGATGAACTTGCGGGAGCTGGCAAAGGCGAAGTCGCGCACGTTGTCGGCCTGGAAAATCCAGGTCTTCTTCCCCTTGGGCTTGCCCTTCTCGGCCGCTTTCGCCTCCTCGGGGGTGACGATGAAAACGGGCTTCTTGAACTCGGCCCTGGCTTTTTCCAGACGGTCCAGCTGTGTCATCGTCAGCACCTGATCGGGGTTGGTCAGGGCGCCGGTGGCGGCCACCAGATGATCATCAGGCACGGTGAGGGCGACCTTGTAGTTGCCAAACTCCAGCGTGAACTCACCTGTGCCGAGGAACTGCTTGTTCACCCAGCCGCCATAGTCGGTGTAGGCGCAGAGGCGCGGGAACCACTGGGCGATGGTGTAGATGCAGTTGCCGTCGTCCTTGAAAAACTCGTAGCCGGTGCGGGCATTGATGCGCTCGCAGTCATTGATGGGGTAGCTCCAGGCGATCTTGAAAACGAAGTCGGCGCCGGCCGCGAGCGGCTCTGGAAGGTCCAGGCGGAGCATCGTTTTGACAATGGCATGAGGCAGCGGGGTGCCTGCGGCATCGGTGAGCTTGCCGATCTTCATCTCGCCATCGTACTCTTCATAGGCGAGCAGGCGGTCGAGAGCGGAATAGCTGATCTTCGAAGGGTCCACACCGCGTTTCGAGTTTGGCACCGCCCTGGAGTCGGCGTTGTGGGAGAGGTAATTCTGATCCAGCTGGATCCAGAGATACTCCAGCGTGTCTGGCGAGGTGTTGTGGTAGGTCACCGTGGCCTCGGCGCTGAGCGTGCGCTTCACATCATCAAGCTCCACCTGGATGTCATAGTCGGCACGGTTTTGCCAGTAGGCCTTTCCAGGGGCGCCCGTGGCCAGGCGCTGAGGTGTTGGCTGCGGCACGGAAGAATCGAGCTGCTGAAATTTCTGCACGCTGGAAGGCGGATCAATGGCAGCGGCGGAAAGGGCGGCGAGGAATGGCAGCAGAAAATGCTTCATGGGAGGATGCTCTTCAGAGTGGGCGATGCTGGCAAGAATCGATTCCTCCGGAAACCTCTTTCATTCCAGCCTCGTTTGTCATGGGATGCCCGCCATGACACCTGCTCCAGACTCGCTTTCCCGTCGTGATGCCCTCAAAGCCACCATCGCCTCCGTGGGGCTGAGTTCGCTGGCGTTTGAACCGGCTGCCCAGGCTGCTCCGGCAACCGCGCCAGATGCGCGACGCGGATCGACGAAGAAGTATGACATGCTCAAGTCGATCAACCTCTGGGCCTTCCCGTATCCCGAGCGCATGACGCTGCGCGAGTGCCTGCAACTCGCGAAGGACGCCGGATTCGACGGCATCGAGCTGAACTACGACCTCGACAACGACCTCTCGCCGAAACACGGCACCGCCGACTACGTGAAGATCCGCAAGATGGCCGACGAGATCGGCATCCAGATCAGCGGGCTGTGCTCCTTCCTCTTCTGGCCCTATCCGCTTACCAGCAACGATCCCGCGAAACGCGCTCAAGGCATCGAGCTGGCCGGAAAGATCGCTCAATGCGCTCATGACCTCGGTGTGGAGAATGTGCTCGTCGTGCCGGGCGCCGTGCACATCCCGTGGCGTGATGATCATGAGCCCGTGGCCAACGATGTGTGCGATGCAAGGGCCAAGGAAGCCATCGGCCAGCTCGAAAAACAGGCGGCAAAACTGAAGGTCTGCCTGAACATCGAAAACATCTTCTTCAACGGCTACCTCATGACGCCAATGGAAATGAACGCCTTCGTGGACAGCTTCCACAGCGAGCATGTGCGCGTGCATTTCGACACGGGGAACATCAGCATGTTCCAGTTCCCCGAGCATTGGGCCAAGGTGCTCGGCAACCGTACGAAGAACGTCCACCTGAAGGAGTTCACGAAAAAAGGCACCGACTTCAGCCTCGAAACCTTCCGCCCGCTGCTCGACGGCACCACGAACTGGCCCGCCGTCACCGACGCCCTCGCCGACACCGGCTACAAGGGCTTCCTGACCTTCGAATACTTCCACCCGTATGCCCATTACCCCGAGGCGCTGATCTGGCAGACCTCCGACTCGATGGATCGCATTCTCGGTCGCAAATCATGAGCTGGGAGGTTATCACGCTGTTGTTCTTCGCCGGTTTGAGCGCCGGATTCATCGACGCCATCGCGGGCGGCGGGGGATTGATCTCGGTGCCGGCGCTGCTGTGGGCAGGATTGACGCCGCAGATGGCGCTGGGCACGAACAAGATGCAGTCCACCTGGGGCACGCTGATGGCCGTGCGGCGGTATGCGAAGGCGGGACTTGTTTCCTGGCCGCAGGTGCGGCTCACGGTGCTCGTGACGTTTGTCTTTGCCTGCTTCGGCACCTGGACAGTGACGCAAGTGAGCAACGAGGTGCTGAAGAAGATTGTGCCGTGGATGCTGCTGGGCATCGCGGTGTATGTGCTGCTCAGTCCGGGGCTGGGGAAGACAGCGGCGAAGGCGCGGCTGAGCCTGGCGGCCTTTGCCTGTCTCGCGGGCACGGTGCTGGGCTTTTATGATGGCTTCTTCGGGCCTGGCACGGGCACCTTTTGGGCCATGGCCTGCATCTCACTGCTCGGGCTGGAGCTGACTCGCGCCACGGCCTTTACCAAGGTGGTGAATCTAACGAGTAATCTTGCCTCGTTGCTCGTCTTTGTGATCTCGGATCGTGTG
>CALDGV010000055.1 GCA_937941745.1 uncultured Prosthecobacter sp.
ATATATGGACTTTGAATGATCAACAGCTGGTGAGGCGCAGGGATGATGAACCCAATGCAGACGCTGTATACCTCTCTGAAACAGAGGGGGCTGACTGTCGAGCAGGAGCGGGTGATCGAGCATGAACTGCGCCTGGCGGAGGGCCTGATCAACCAGGGCTATGCCACGCGCTGGCGCCTGACCAGCCGACGGGTGCGCTGGGCGGCGATGGCTGCCGCCGCACTGCTTGTGACCTTCCTGATCGGCTGGATGGTGCAGTTTGCCGGCACGCGCAAGGCGGCCGCCGTGACCCAGCGATCAGACACCAGCCGCAGCGACCTCGCCGGAGACGGGCTGACAGTGCAGGCCAGCGACAAACGCACCGTGGCGGAGCGTTTCATCGATGCGCGTGAGCAGATGCTGAAGGGTGAGTTTGAGCAGGCGCGCTCGAAGTTTGAGCGGCTGATCTCAGAAAACCTGCGTCAGCCCACGCTGAACTGGGCGCATGTGAACGCCGCCATCTGCGCCATGCAGCGCAATCACCGCGAGGAAGCCTCCCGCCATCTGGCCGCCCTGGCCAAGGATACCGGCGCGGGCGAAAGCAGCCTCGTGAGTGATGAACTGGCGGCCTTTTTTGCCAGGCTGGGGACCCATTTCAGCCAGAAAAGCCCGCCCGGCGTGTCCCTGGAGGACCTGGGCTATGCCACGGAAAACGAGGCCCTGCTCGGCTACCTGGTGCATGGGCTGGCGGAGTGGCAGTTTGGCGATGCCCGCAGCGGCGCACGCCTCATGAGTCATTTCAAAAGCCATCTGGGCGACCTGCAAAAAGGCCGGGAAACCGCGCTGGTGACGCTCGACTGGATTCCGCCCTATGCACGTCTGGTGGACCGGATGAGCGCCGACCTCCAGCTCGTTCAGTCCCTGGTGCAGCCGGCCGTGCCGCAGACGGCTGAAGAATGCCGGGAAACGCTGGCCACCCTGAAAAAGCAGCGTGAGCAGCTGAAGCACCTGCCGGCCGTGAAGACTCTGATCGAAGGCTGGGAGGCTCCTGTGAAACGGGAACTGGCCCGGCTGACGATGGAGCAGAAAAAGCAGCAGATGAGCGCGGGACGTGCCCTGCGCGAGCGGGAGTTGGAACAGTGGCATGAGATCCTTTCCACCATCCCAAGCCTGATCGACGGCTATGACTACAGCCGGGTGACGAGCATGCTGCGTGACATGCTTTTCGAGTCCGCCGAGGTCCAGGTGGCACTGGACGGCCAGCGCTACCTGCACAACCAGGCGACGTCTTTTCTGAACCGGCTCTTTGAAGACCTGACGACGCACGGAGGCTACCGCGGCGCCCTGCAGAGGGTGAACGGCAGCCGCATCGAAGGCGTGCTGACGAGCGCCAACCTCGAAACGGCCACGATCACCGTGGAACGCGGCACCGTGCCGCTGCCGCTGGCGGAGATCTCCGCACGCAGCCTGCTGGATGCGGCCCAGTTTTTCGCCTCCCAGGTGACGGACAGCACGGAATACTACCAGCGGCAGGAGGAGATCGCCGCGTTTGCCCGCGTGGCAGGGCTGCAGAACCTTTCCGCTACCGTGGCGGCCCAGCTGATGGAGGAGAACCGCTCCTTCCGGCAGCGCTGGATGAAGGTGGTGCACTGAGCCGGGGGGCGATCAAGACCGTCAGAAACGCATGCCGAGGTCGCGCCCCCAGATCACCAGCACCGGCTGCTTGATGAAATCCACGTCATCGAAGTGCCACCACTCTGTGGGCAGCGGAATCAGCCCTGCCTGGCGCATGGCACGATGCAGGATGGCCAGGTTCTGACGCACCTCAGGATCCGACGGCACCTGATCGCTGGCAGCATGGGACAGGTTTTCATCAAAGTAGGTGGGCATGCGCAGCTCCCGGCCCTGGGCATCCACCAGCGTCGCATCCACGGAGATGCCGCCGCAGTGGCGGGACCAGCCCGTCCTGGGATCGAGGAACATGCCGGTGCCTCCACCGTGAGCATAGAGCAGCTCCTGCACCTCGGGCGGACGCCAGGCATCCCAGATGCGCAGGCCATAGCCCTGCGCCCGCAGGATGGACTGCGCCTCCTTGACCCGGGCCGCGGTGTTTGGCCGCAGCAGGCAGGGCATGTTCCGTGGGTAGAGCGGGCGGCCGGTGACGTTTTGACGTGTGGTGTAGCGCAGATCGATGCTGACGTCCGGCACCTGCGCACGTACGTCCGCGAGGCCATACTCCCGCGCGGCAGCAAGCGCCGTGCTGAGCACGATGGCACTGCGCTGTTCCATAGGCCCCGCCGCGCAGCCGGCCAGCAGCAGGCACAGAGCCGCCGAAGTCCAGGAACGCCACGTGTGAAGCATGGGCTTTTTTTGCTTCCGTTGACCCTGATGGCAAGGCAAGTTTCCGGCCATCCTTCTCCTCGCCGCGCCGCATGTCCAAGTACGACCTCCTCAACGCCCTCCTGCACTTCCTGTTCTTCTTCATGGGTGCGGGCATCGGGTCGTTCCTGAACGTGGTGATCTACCGCCTGCCTCGTGGCATGTCGGTGAACCAGCCTCGGCGGTCCTTCTGCCCTTCCTGCAAGAACCAGATTCCGATGTGGCTGAACATCCCGATCGTGAGCTGGATCCTGCTGCGTGGGAAGTGCGCCAAATGCGGCTGCTCCATTTCCCCGCGCTACCTGGGTGTGGAACTGCTGACCGGCCTGCTCTTCTACGCGGTGTTCCGCGAGGTCGGCGGCGACTGGGCGGCCTTCAAGGTCTGGGGCCCGGCGATGCTCTGCCTGTGGCTGTTCACGGCCCTATTGGTCGCGGGCAGCTTCATCGACATCGAGCATTTCATCCTGCCGCATGAGATCACCATCGGCGGCACTTTTGCCGGCCTGCTGTGCGCCACCTGGGTGCCTTCGCTCGTGGGGGAGGAACTGCATCTGCGCGGCTTCATGATCTCCCTGGCCAGCGCTGCGCTGGGCATGGGCGGGCTCTGGCTGGTTGTGGAGCTCGGCAAGCTGGCCTTTGGCCGCAGGCGTCAGCGATTTGACTCTCCGACGGCATGGAACGTGACGCAGCCGGATGACAACGAGCCCCCGGTGGTGACCATGGGCGGCGAAAAAACCAGCGGGGCTGACAACTTCTTTCGTGCCAGCGAACGCATGATAGTGACCTGCCCGGA
>CALDGV010000056.1 GCA_937941745.1 uncultured Prosthecobacter sp.
CCAGCGCCTGGGTTGCGGCATCGCGTGACTGGCCTCCCATTTCCCGAATCATCAAGGGCGCCGAGCGCAGCCCGAGGGCGATTTCCTCCTGCGGAGTGCCGAACTTGAGGCGCTGCACGCGGCCGGTGAACTCGTTCTGGTAGGAGGTGGTTCCCAAATAGTGCCAGGCGACGCTGCCCCCAATGATCAGCAGGGCCATCAGGATTCGCGGATGGCAGCCCATGCCGCTCCGCGGGCGGGATTCGCCATAGTAGCCGCGTGTGCCGGTGCCAAAGAGCCGGTGAATCAGGGATCTCATGGGTCAATGCTACCGGCGCCGGGAAGGGGATCAAGGTGTGAAGTCATCCCGTGCTCCTCCTGGGGCAAATCGGCTTCGACAAGAGCCGCCGCCCCATCGTATGAACCTTCCTCATGACCCTTTCCCGCCGATTCTGCCTTCTCCTGCTGCCCCTGCTTCTGGCCGGTTGTGCCAGACGCGATGTCCTGGTCATTGGCACGGATGCCACCTACCCGCCCTTTGAGTTCGTGAATGAGCAGGGAGTTATCAGCGGCGTCAGCGTGGCGATCGGAGAGGCCATTGCCCGCAAGCTGGGCAAGCCGGTGGAGTTTCGAAACCTCAACTTCGATGGCCTCATTCCGGCCCTGCAAACCGGTCAGATCGATCTCATCATCTCCTCGCTGACGGCGAATGAGCAGCGGCGGCAGTCGATCGACTTTTCCGAGCCCTATGTGAAGACCGGGCTTTCCATCCTGGCGGCCAAGGACAGCCCCGTGAAATCAGCCGAAGACCTCAAAGCTCCAGGCCGCAAGCTGGCGGTGCGCATCGCCACCACGGGTGAGCAATGGTGCCGCGAGCAGGTGCCGCAGGCAAAGCTGGTGGCGCTGGACACCGATGCCGCCTGCGTGCTGGAGGTGGTGAACGGCACCGTGGATGCCTGGGTGTATGATCAGGTGAGCGTGATGAACTACCACGCCAAGCATCCGGAACGCACCCGCGCCCTTCTGGCACCTCTGCGCGAGGAGGTGTGGGCGGTCGGCCTCAAAAAGGGCCGTGATGATCTCAAGTCGGTGGTGAATGAGGCCATCGCAGGCATGAAGCAGGAGGGGGCCTTTGCCCGGCTGGCCGATCAGTTTCTCGCCAAGGAACGTGACATGATGAAGGCTCAAGGGCTGCCGTTTGTGTTTGAGTGAGCCCGGGCTTAATTCGCCGCATGAACGACATCGCCTCCAGCCTTGAGCACATCCGTGAACGCATGCACACCGCCTGCACCCGGGCGGGAAGGGATGCGTCTTCGGTCGAGCTGGTGGCCGTCTCAAAAACCAAGCCGGTGGAAGTCATTCAGGAGGCGGTGGATGCCGGGCAGCTGCTTTTTGGTGAAAACCGCGTGCAGGAGGTGCTGCTGAAAAAGCCTCTGCTGCCCGCCCGGCTGCGCTGGCATCTCATCGGTCCGTTGCAGTCCAACAAGGTGCGGAAAATCCTGCCTCACGTGGAGATGATTGAGGCTGTGGACTCGCTGGACATTGCGCGTGACATCAACCGCATCGCCGCAGAGCTCGGCCTGCATCCCAAGATCCTCCTGGAGATCAACGTGGCCACCGAATCCAGCAAGCACGGCTTCACGGCCGGCCAGATCCGGGAGCAGTTGGAGGAGCTGTATGCGCTGGACCGTCTGTACATTCAGGGGCTGATGTGCATTCCGCCCTTTGATCCCACCCCGGAGGCCTCGAGGAAGTATTTCGTTCAGCTCCGCAGCCTTCGTGATGAGCTGGAAAAGCTCGGCGGCGCGCCTTTGCCTGTGCTCTCGATGGGCATGAGCCACGATTTCGAGGTCGCCATTGAGGAGGGAGCCTCTCTCGTGCGTGTGGGAACGGCGATTTTCGGGGGCCGGTGATTCAGCCCAGGATGGCTTCCGTCATTCTCAACGCCTGAACATTCGGCTTAACGTCATGAACGCGGAAGAGGCGGGCTCCCTGTTCACGCATGTGTGAGGTCAGCGCCACCGTGGGCCAGTCGCGGGCTTCGAGGCTGTCGTCTTCGATCAGCCTGCCGATCATGCTTTTACGTGAGACGCCGACGAGCAGCGGCCTGCCTGCCTGGGCGATCTCTGGCAGGGCTCGGACCAGCGAGATGTTGTGTTCCAGGGTCTTGCCGAAGCCGAAGCCGGGATCCAGCGCGATGCGTTCGCGGCAGATGCCGAGGCTTTCCAAAGTGTGCAGTCGCTCCTCAAAGTAGCTGCGGACCTCGGCGACGACATCCTGATACTCCGGACGCTGCTGCATGGTGCGAGGCGTGCCGATCATGTGCATGACCACCAGGCCGGCGTCACACTCCGCCGCCACCCGGCTCATGGCAGGATCACCCCGGAGGCCGGTGACGTCATTGATGATGTCGGCACCAACTTCCAGGGCGGCCCGGGCGACGGAAGCCTTCATGGTGTCGATGGAAAGCAGGACCCGGGTGGCCTGGCGCAGGGAGCGGATCACTGGCACGACGCGGCGCAGTTCTTCGGCTTCATCCACCGGATCGGCCCCTGGGCGGGTAGATTCCCCACCGATGTCTAGGATGTCCGCTCCTTCTTCCACCAGACGGAGGGCATGTTCGACCGCGCGTCCTGTGTCGAGAAACCGGCCGCCATCCGAGAAGGAGTCGGGAGTCACATTGACGATGCCCATGATCATGCCACGGCGGGAGAGGTCGTGGTCGGTAGCATGGATGCGCCAGGAGAAGGACATGAAGCCATTCGAGACGAGCCTGCGCCCGAAGTAAAGCCGCGAGCCGGTTCGAGGGGTGCTTTCGGGTCTGAAGCCATGCCATCTGCGGGAAAAAGCAGCGGGGAGCCCTAAAGTGCCGATTGTTAAGAAATATAAAAAATATGGTTTATGGCTTGATGGGCACGGGTTCGGAAATAAAATAGATATTAATTTCCATAATTTCCATCATATAACCTGTCACATCTCCTGCGCTCTGCTTTCTCCGAAAGGCCACTGCCTTTTCTTCCGCCCCTGCCTATGACTACAAGAACCCTTGCGACGGCTCTGATGCTCCTGCTTGTGCTGCTGGCGGGGCAGATCAGTTCGTCTGGGGCCACGATTTTCTGGGGGACCAAGCCCAATGACCTGCTTTTTGACAGTTCGGGCAATGCTCTGGACTCACGGTTCATTTTTGAGATCGGTGTCTTCAACTCCGGGTTCACTCCCATGGCCAGCAACATGGACCAGTGGGCGGCCAACTGGATGGTGTTTGATGCGGCGCTGCTGGGGGATGGCTGGGATGCCAACCAGCAGGAGGTGAACGCCTCGGCCGATCACACGCTCAGCGGTGGGTCTTCGTCGCCAGATGCCCTGCCGGCCTCCGTGTTTGCCCAGGGACAGCAGGCCTACCTCTGGGTCTATGACAGCAAAAGCTACGCTTTGACTTCAGAGTGGGCGCTCCTGGCGGACCTGGACAGGGGGCCGAACGTGTTTCCTGGAGGCTGGGAGTTCCCTGATCCCTCGGATGAGCTGGGTTCGTTTGACTGGCAGACACGTGACCTCGACACCGCGATCTTTGGTGGCGTGAACGACATCCAGGGGGAGGGGTTCTACACGGTGAATCCAGGCACCTTCACCCTTCAGACTCATGCTGTCCCGGAACCTGGATCTGCGCTGCTGCTGACGCTGGCAGGCTGGCTGGTTCTCAACTCCCGCACTCTGGCCAGAAGGAGAAGTCTCACCCCCTGAATGGGCCCACCCCAGGAGTTCATGCCGCCCTTCTTTCGACAGTTCATCCTTCAGCAGCCCTCCTGGCTCAGGTGGCTCGCCGGATGCTGGCTGTTCGGAACCGTTACAGGCTTGCAGGCGGTGGATTTTGGGGACTACCAGGGTTTTGCCTCTGCCAGTCAGCTGGAGAGCACGAGTCTTTACATCGGCACCAATGCCACCGACGCAGAGGCCTCCAA
>CALDGV010000057.1 GCA_937941745.1 uncultured Prosthecobacter sp.
TTCCTTGGACATCATTGCCGACCTCAGCGGTTCAGCGACAAGCTTTGTCGATGCCGGCATCCGTGCGGACACCGCCTATGAATACCGCATCATGGCCTACAACAGCACGGGGGAAAGCGCCTGGAGCAGCGTCTTGTTTGCAGTGACAGCCGCTGGAGACCAGGTCTTCAACCTCACCACGGATGACAGCGGCGGTGCAGATGCCATGCTGCGCTATGACAGCCCTGCGGTGAACTACGGCTCATCCGCAACGCTCCCGGTCACCGATACTGCCTTGGCGGATGCTTCATTGGCGCCGCTGACCAAGGCCTGGCTGCGCTTCAACCTTGGATCCCTGCCCGCGCTCAAGTCCGCACGGCTGAAGCTGGCTTATGTGGGGGGAGAAAACCTGGCGGAGACGTTTGCGGCGGATGGCTACTACTGGATGACCGCCCGGCTCCTGGCGGAGGCTTCTGACACCTGGGACGAGGCCACCATCACCTGGAATGATGCACCGCAAAACAATGCCTCCGGCATGGGGGTCACCGGCATCACGCAGCAGGTGGGCAGCTACTTCCATTTTGACAGCTCCACTCTGCCTGCTCCGGACAGCGTGGTGCCCTTGGCGCTGACCGCCAGCACGCTGAACACCAACCGCGGTGCCAACAATCTGCTCACGTTGGCCCTCGTCACCTCCGCAGGCCAGAGTGGTGCCATGATCTGGGCTGCGCGTGAGCATCCCAGCCTGCCGCCGCCGACCTTGGAGGTCACGGTGGCGAGCACGCTGCCATCCCGTCCGGGATTTCTGGCCATCTCGTCTGGCAGCGGCAGCAGTCTCATCCTGAGCTGGATGGATTTCACGGCCGATGAAACAGGTTTCCAGATCGAACGTCGTGCTGCGAATGGCGCCTGGGCGCTCATCCACACCACCACTGCGGGGGAGGTCAGTCACACGGATTCCACGGCGCTTCCGGGGGTGGTCTATGACTACCGGGTGCGCGCCGTCACACCTGCAGGCGCATCCTCGTGGGCCACGATGCCTTCCCTCATCCACAGCAGTGAGGCCGTCATCACGGGGGCAGTCTTCTCAGCCGATGGCAGCGCCGTGGACCATGCGGAGGCTCCTCCCCAGGCGGCGTATGTGCCCACCGGTCTCACCTACTACACGGCAGCTTCGAATTTCGTCACCGGCCAGACGCTCAGCACCTCTGCCCTCAGGAACAATTTCAACGGCTGGCTGGGAATGAAGATCACCACGGGCAGTTCACCAGTCGTCGTGCGGGAACTGGGACGCTGGGTGCTCAGCGGCAACACGGCCACGCACCTCGTGAAGATCGTCGATGCCGTCACCAGCCTGGATGTCCCTGGCGCGTCTGCCACGGTGGATGCGGCCGGCGCTGCGGTCGGCTTTGCGTATGCACCGCTCGCCGTGCCGGTCACGCTTGCGGCAAACACCGCCTACTACGTTGTCAGTCAGGAAGTCAGCGGTGGTGACCAGTGGTATGAGGGCAACAACACCCTCACCTACGTCATGAGCGTGGCCACAGTGAACCAGTCGGTCTATTCCAGCAACGGCACAACCTACACCACCGCCTACAGCGCCAACAACAGCTACATCCCGGTCACCTTCCGTTATTCAGCGGCCGCCCTGCCTCTGATCAGCGGCCATTCCATGACCACGTTGCGCAATGATTACACCGGCTGGCTGGGCATGGAATTCACTACGGGCAGTTCCGTGCTGACGGTGGACGCGCTGGGGCGCTGGGTGGTCGCGGGAAACACCGGCACACACGGCGTGAAGCTTGTGGCTGCCCAGACGGGCATCGAAGTCGCCGCTGCCAGCGTCGCCACCGCTGGGGCTCCTGCTGGACAGATACGATACGCTTCCCTGCCTGCCTCCATCACCCTTGCGGCAAATACAAGCTACTACTTGCTCAGCCAGGAGACCGCCGGAGGCGACCAGTGGTATGATTTTGCCCGCCCGGCGCCTGGTTTTTCCTCCGGCTACCAGCAGTGGCTTCTGAACAATGGGCTGCCCATGGATGGTAGCGCTGCTGGTTCTGCCACAGCAGATCCATTCAGCGACGGCCTGCCCAACCTCGTCAAATATGCACTGGGCCTTCCCTCTGCCTCCAAAGGTCATCAGGGGAGGCTGGCTCATGGGCGCGTGCAGGAAGGCGGTGCAGACTACCTCACCTTCACCTACGTCCGGCCTGAGCCTGCGCCAGCCGGCGTCAGCTACACGGTCGAGGGCAATCCGGATCTCAATCCTGCGAACTGGACCAGTGCCGGAATCGTGCCGGTGAGCAGCACAGTGGAGGGCGGTCTGCGCACCGTGATCATGCGTGATGCCACGCCGATGGCCGGCGGTTCGAAAAGATTCCTGCGCCTGAAGGTGCAGTGAGGGGTTGCAAAAGCGCCCGGGTGCCACGTTCTAGGAGGGTCGCATGAAGCCCTTCCACACCCTTGCCTTTTGTCTCATCGCTGCTGTCAGTCAGGCCGCCGCACCGGTGAAGCTCATCTTCGACACCGACATGGGCAACGATGTCGATGACCTCATGGCACTGTGCATGATTCACAATCTGCAAAAGCGCGGCGCGTGCGAGTTGCTGGCTGTCACCGTGACGAAGGATCATCCGCAGGCCGCGGCCTTTGTCGATGCGGTGAACACGCTCTACGGTTATCCCGACACGCCCATCGGCGTCGTGCGCAATGGCGCGGCGAAGGAGCCGGGGAAGTTCAATTTGCTCGCCGACAAACATCCGCACGACCTCAAAAGCGGTGCCGATGCTCCTGAAGCGGGCGGTTTGATCAAGGACATCCTCGCGAAGCAGCCGGATGGTAGTGTGGTGATCGCGCAGGTGGGCTTTTTCACCAATCTGGCTCGTCTCATGGACGACGCGGAGGCGAAGGCGCTCATCGCGAAAAAGGTGAGGTTTCTCAGCCTCATGGCCGGTGCCTTTCAAACGGTGAACTTCAACACCCGGCACCTTGAGTACAACGTGAAGCTCGACATCCCCGCCGCGCAAAAGCTGGCGAAGCAATGGCCGACGCCGATGGTGTGGAGCGGCTTCGAGATCGGCGTGGCGGCGGCCTTTCCGCATGTCGTGATCGAGCAGGACCTCGACTACATGCCGAATCATCCGCTGAAGGACGCCTACTACCTCTACAACCCGCCGCCGCACGACCGCCCCACCTGGGACCCGACCTCGGTGCTGTATGCCATCTACCCGGATCGAGGCTACTTCGACCTCTCGCCTCCGGGGAACGTGATCGTGGAGGACGACTCTGCCACGCTCTTCCGCCCCACGAAGGACGGCAAAGGCAAACACCGCTACCTCATCATGAGCCCCGAACAGACCAGCCGCGTGCGTGAGGCCATCGTGCAGCTCAGTGTGGAGCCGCCGCCTTCAAAGAAATAGGGCGTAGGGCTCAGCGGCTGCCTGCGGAAGGCACGGGGATGCTCTTCGACTTCGCCCAGATGCCGGCTTTGCCGGTGCGGGCCTTTTCATCCAGCCGCTTGAGTTCGGCGAGGTAGGTGGCCTGATCCCGGCGGTCATCGGGAAGCTCGGTCATCACGCTGCCGACGCGGGCGTAGCCATAGCGCATGAGCAGGTCGGCGAGATAAACAGGGCCCTGAGGCTGCTGCACCAAAATCACGGCGTAGTAGCGTACGGTGTTCGGCACCCTTTCCCAGCGGGTCAGGACGTTGAAGTGGTTCTCCTTGAGCAGCTTGGAGACGTACAGAGCAGCATCCTGGCCGGTGCTGATGATGTCCTTCTCCTCGGCCTCGAACCACCGGCCCTGCTCTGCCACCCGCTGGGGATGGTCCATGGTGGTCTCCAGGGCGTCCACGTAGTAGAGCACGAAGACGTATTCATCATTGCCATGGCGGATGCGCAGGGTGTCGGCCTCGTTGGAGGCGCTTTCCACCAGCGCCGGGGAGGTGAGGATTTCAAACTTGGCCGTTGGGCTTTTGGGCATGCCGCCTTCGTCGGCCTTGGTCACTCCAGGCACTCCGGCCACCGGAATCTTGACCGCCGCCGCAGGTGTTTCCTGCCGCCCGCGCATGATCACGCCGACCAGCACCACCAGCAGCAGCAGCATGAAGGTGATGGCGAGGTTCAGCAGGGCGGTGCGGAAAGGCATGAGGCGGCATGGATTGTCCCGGAAACGTGCCCATGCTCAAGCAATTAACCTTGGTGAAGCATTTTCCAGGTGGAGGAAATCCAAGCAGCGCCTTGCGTGCCGCCAGTGTCCCGCTAAAGCCAGCACATCATGTCCCTCGAATCCGACCGCGCCGAACTGGCCCAGATCCTCCGCAGCAAATCCGTCAAAACCGGCAAATTCACCCTCGCCTCCGGCAAGGAGAGTGACCTCTATGTGGACTGCCGCGTGACGACCCTGGATGCCCGCGGCGCAGTGCTGGTGGGCCGGGTGCTGCATGACCTGCTGCGCAAGGAAGAGGCGGCGCGGAATCTGAGGATTGGCTCTCTCGGAGGTCTGACGATGGGTGCGGATCCGATCACGCTGGCCGTGGCGATGTCCTCCAGCCTCGCTGGCGATGCTAGGCCTGTGCAGGCTTTTGTCGTGCGCAAGGAAGCCAAGGGGCACGGTCGCGGCAAGCGCATCGAGGGCAACTTCACCCCGGATCAGCCGGTGGTGGTGGTGGATGATGTGATCACCACGGGTGAATCGACCCTGAAAGCCATTCAGGCCATTGAGGAAGAGGGCGGCAAGGTGGCCTTCGCGCTGATCCTGGTGGATCGTCAGGAGGGCGGCCGCGAAAACATCGAATCCAAGGGCTATCCGGTCGTGGCGGCCTACACGCGTGCCGAGCTGGTGGGCTGAGGCTCTGAACCTGCCCGAGCCAGGTTGTCTGACGGGAATGCTGCTTGCGGAGTCAGCATGACATGTCAGAGACCCCGCCCATGATCTCGCTGATTCAGAGTGCCTGGCGCTTCGTGCGCGAAAACGACTTTGCCACCCTGAGGCGTGCATTTCTTAGCCGGAGCACCCATCCGGTCATCCAGTTCATCAAGTACGGGTTCTGTGGTGTGGCAGCCACAGTGGTCCATCAGGGCATCTTTTTCATCCTGGCCTACACCGTCCTGCCGGCCGGGGATGGCATGGTGGTGGAAGGCAGGCCCATCACCGACGAAATGCGCTACTGGAACGGCATGCTGAACAACATCATCGCCTTCACACCGGCGCTTTTGTTCTCTTACTGGTTGAATGCGGCCTTTGTGTTCATCCCGGGCAGGCATTCCAGGCTGACCGAATTCGGTCTTTTCACCCTGGTGGCCTTGATCGGCAATGTGGCGGGCCTGCTGGGCGGGCCAAAGCTGATTGACTGGTTTGGCATCCCCACCTGGAGCGCCCAGGGCACCTTCATTTTCACCTCCTTCCTGGTGAACTATCTCTGCCGGAAGTTCATCATTTTCAAAGGCTGACGATCGCGCAGAAAGCCCACAGAAAACTTGCGTCTCCAGCCGGCTCCGGGACATTCTGCGGCTGCTTTTTCCTGCTTCGCGCCTTCTCCCCTACATGAAACGCCTCTTCTCCTTTGGCAAACGACCCTCCAATCCGCCGCCGCGGATGCCGTCGGTCTCAGAAGGAGTGGCAGGTTGGGCGCCGGTGAAATCCTACCCCACGCCGGTGGAGCTGACGCAGATGATGCCCGGCGGGGTGTATCAGTTTGACCTCCTCATCGGTCAGGGTGGCATGGGTGCCGTCTATCGCGGACACCAGCTCAAGCTGGGGCGCCCAGTGGCCATCAAGATCCTGCATCAGGACCACGGAACGGACTATGCCTATGCAGAGCGCTTTCGCCGCGAAGCCCAGGCGCTGGCCCAAATGAACCATCCCAACATCGTCAGCGTGCATGATTTCGGGGTGGTGGGGGAGTACCTCTACTATGTCATGGAGTTCATCCGTGGCATTGACCTCCATCAGCGCCTCTGCAGCGGCTCGCTGACGCCTGTGCAGGCCACGGAAATCCTGGTCCGGATCTGCGATGGGCTGACCTATGCGCACTCCAAGGGCATCGTGCATCGGGACATCAAGCCTGCGAACATCCTGCTGGCCGATGATGGGCGCATCAAGCTGGCGGATTTCGGCCTCGCCAAACGCTTCGATTCGCGTGCCACGATGCTCACCCAGACCAACATGGCCATGGGTACCCCGGACTATGCGGCGCCGGAGCAGTATGATGCCAAGGCGGAGATCGATCCGCGGGCTGACATCTATGCGCTGGGCGTGGTCTTCTACCAGATGCTCACAGGGCAGCTGCCTCGCGGTGCCTGGCAGCCTCCGTCCGCCATGCTTGGCTGCGATCCCCGCATTGATGCCATCATCACTCGTGCGCTGAAGCCCGACCGCAACCAGCGCCAGTCCACGGCAGAGGAGTTCAAGATGGAGCTTTTGTCCGCCTTTCAGCCGCTGGCAGAACCCGTAGCGGCGGCATCTGCGGCTCCTGCGGTGCCCGCAGCCAGGGCTCCCAGCGGCCCGGCGGCGAACGCTCCCAAGCCCTTGGCGGGCCGCATCCTGATTCTTGAGGATGACGTGCTTTTGCGGAACCTGATGACCCGGACGCTGAAAAAGGAAGGGTATGAGGTCGTCGAGACAGCGGATGGCAGCGACACCGTGAAGGCTTACAGCGAGGCGCTGATGGCCAAGCGCCCCTTCGACATCGTGCTGATCGACCTGACCATCCCGCTCGGCATGGGAGGCGCCCGGGCGATGCAGCTGCTTCGTCAGGCTGACCCCCAGGTGGATGCCATCGTTTCCAGCGGCAACCGTGGTGATCCTGCCATGCTTCAGCCCAGTGCTCATGGCTTCGCGGATGTGCTGCCCAAGCCTTATGACAGCGAGGACCTGGTGCGCCTCGTCAAACTCGTCCTCACCCGCCGCCGGGAAAGGCTGGCCAAGCTTGGCGCATGACAGACACCACTCCAGTCATCTGCCCGGCCTGCTTCCAGGAGTTTGAGGTGCCTGCACCACACTTCACGGAAGTGCCCTGTGACGTGGATTATGACTGCGAGGTTTGCTGCCGCCCCATGCGCATCTGCTTTGAGGAGCAGGATGGCGAGGTCATGGGCACCCCTACGGGCTCGGTGATTGACCGCGAAAGTGTGGATCTGATAGCTGGATGCGCGCTTTGTAAGCTCGGCGTGCCTGGGTTTGGGCGTTTCCTGGCACCATGCGTTTCCTGCTTCTGATCTTCCTGGCTGCCGTCTCCTGCGCGTCTGCCCTGGCCGAACGGCCGAATGTGCTTCTCCTCCTGGTCGATGATCTGAAGCCTGCCCTCGGCTGCTACGGTGATGCTGCCGCCAAGACACCCCATCTCGACCGTCTTGCGGCCCGCGGAATGCGGTTTGACCTCGCCTACTGCAATCAGGCAGTCTGCGCGCCCTCCCGCTTCACCCTTATGCTGGGGTCGCATTCCACCTCCACAGGCCTCTACGGGCTGGGCAGTCGGCTCAGGCAGAAATGGCCGCAGGCCGTGACGATGCCGCAATACTTCACCCAGCACGGCTGGCGGGTCGAATCCCTGGGCAAGGTCTTTCATGTCGGGCATGGCAATGAAGGGGATCCGGCGTCCTTCCCGGTGCCGCATTTCAAGGACAAGGTCATCGAATACCTGGATCCGGCCAGCACCCAGGGTGGGCAGCTCACCCGTGAGGAGGCGCTTTTCACCAACCAAAAGCTGGATCAGATCCGTCAGCTGCCGCGCGGGGCCGCCTTTGAGGCTCCCGAAGCCTCCGATGAAGATTATGCGGATGGTCGTGTGGCGGCAGAGACCGTGGCCCGGCTTGAAAAAGCCGCGACCCGCAAGGATCCCTTCTTCATCGCTGCTGGTTTTGTCAGGCCGCACCTGCCGTTTTGCGCTCCTAAAAAGTACTGGGACCTGCACGATCCGCAGAAACTGCCCCAGCCTGCCTTTGAAAAACTGCCCGCTGACTCTCCCAGGGTGGCGCACAAGCGCGGTGGGGAGATTGCAGCCTACGCGCCAGTGCCTGAAGATCCCGCCGCTGCCTTTTCGCCGGAGCTGAAGCGCAGGCTCATCCACGGCTACTATGCCGCCACGAGCTACGTGGATGCGCAGATCGGCCGGGTGCTGGAGGTTCTGGACCGGCTGAATCTCGCTCAAAACACTATCGTGGTGCTGTGGGGGGATCATGGTTTCCACCTTGGCGATCTCGGCATTTGGACCAAGCATACCAACTATGAGCAGGCCAACCGCATTCCTCTGATCTTCTGCGTGCCGGGCATCACCTCGCCGGGCAGCAGCACCCGCCAGCTGGCGGAAAGTGTGGATGTCTTTCCCACTCTGGCGGCACTGGCAGGGCTGCCGGCTCCTAAGGGTCCCCAGCCGATGGATGGGCTCAGTCTGGTGCCAGTGCTCAAAGATCCACAGGCCCGTGTGCGTGATCACGCCTTCCACTGCTTTCCCAAGGAGAGGATGGGCCGTGCCATCCGCACGGAAAGACATCGGCTGGTCGAATGGAAGAAGCCTGGAGCTGCTCCGGAAACCGCCGCGATCGAACTTTACGACTACGAAAAGGATCCTCTCGAGACCCGGAATCTGGCGGCGGAGCAGCCGGAGGTCGTGAAGCGGCTGCGTGGAATCCTCGACACGCACCCCGAGGCAGTGCCGTGACTCAAAGCTGCCTGCTGAAGAACCGCAGCGAGTCCGCAAGGTGCTCGTGCCAGTATTCCCAGGTGTGCCCACCGGGAAACTCCTCATAGGCGTGGGGGATGCCTGAGCGGTCCAGTTCATGGTGCAGGCTGCGGTTGTGCTCGATCAGGATGTCCTCGCTGCCGCAGTCAAAGCGCAGCGGTGGCAGGCGGTGGGCGTTCATCTTGATGCAGGCCAGCACCTGCAGAGGCCGGTCTTCCGCCAGGTCAAACTCCCCGGGGGTCTCCTCCACAAACCCCTGCATCTGCCCCACATCCGTGATGCTGCTGTGCGCACTGATGCCGGCATAGGCTTCTGGGTGCAGCGCCCCGAGGCGCAGTGCTCCGTAGCCGCCCATCGAAAGGCCGCAGAGAAAACGCGGCGCGCCGATGCAGTTGGGTTCCACCAGCCCGGCGGCAGCAGGAACCTCTTCGACAATCCACCGGGCGTAGTCAGCCTCGGCGTGGCGAACATAGCCGCTGCCATCGCCCCAGAGCCCGTCCGAGGGCATGGCCAGCATCATCGGAGGCAGGGACTCCTTTTCCATGAGGCGGTGAAGCACCTCATGAGCGCCCCCTTTGAAAAGCCAGGCCCAGTGGCTGCCATAGACCCCGTGCAGCAGGGTCACCAGCGGCAGGGGCCCGGCCCGCAGACCCTGAGGCACATAGAAGGCAATATCTGCCCGCCGCTTCAAGGCGGCGGATTTCACGGTCATGAAGTGCAGCCCCGGCGGTGTCAGGTCAGGGTTGGAAAGTTCGATGGTTCGAAAGGCCATGCCTGATTTTCAGCCCAAACGCCCCTCTGAGCCCAGGCTTTTTCACCGGCCTTCTCAAAGTGTCGCCAAAGTGCCAAGTGTCACGGCACAATCATGGTAAAAGTGCCAAAAATGGCACAAATGGGCGGTTGGAAAAGGTTGATTGGAGAAGTTTACGTGTTCATAAATCATTCAAAATCAATGATTTGGAAATCGTTAGACCCTCTTGGCATGATGCCTGCCAAGGTAAACGGTCAAATCAACCTCCCCGTTCCACCCTTTCCCCAACCCTAACATCATGAGCAAAATCCTCGGCATTGACCTCGGCACCACGAACTCCTGCATGGCCGTCCTCGAAGGCGGCAAGGCGGTGGTCCTCGAAAACAGCGAAGGCGCCCGCACCACGCCTTCCATCGTCGCTTTCACGAAGAGTGGCGAGCGCGTCGTGGGCCAGGCCGCGAAGCGCCAGGCCGTCACCAACCCGCGCAACACCGTCTTCTCCGTGAAGCGCCTCATGGGCCGCAAGTTCGCGGAACTCACCGAGGCGGACAAGCGCATGCCTTACAAAATCGTCGCCGCTGCCAATGGCGACGCGCATGTGCAGGTCGAGGTCGGCGGCGAAACCAAAACCTACTCGCCGCAGGAAGTCAGCGCGATGATCCTTTCGAAGCTGAAGGCCGATGCGGAAGCCAAACTCGGCGAGACAATCACCGAGGCCGTCATCACTGTCCCCGCCTACTTCAACGACAGCCAGCGCAATGCCACCAAGGCCGCCGGCGAGATCGCGGGCCTGAATGTGCGCCGCATCATCAATGAGCCCACCGCGGCCTCCCTGGCCTACGGCCTTGAGTCGAAGAGCGACGAAAAGATCGCCGTGTATGACCTCGGCGGCGGCACCTTCGACATCAGCGTGCTCGAAATCGGCGACGGCGTCTTCGAAGTGCTCGCTACCGACGGCGACACCCACCTTGGCGGTGACGACTGGGACAACACGCTCATCACTTGGATCGTGAACGAGTTCAAGAGCGATAGCGGCATCGACCTCAGCGGCCAGCCGGACGCGCTCCAGCGCATCAAGGAAGAGGCCGAGAAGGCGAAGATCGCCCTCAGCTCCAGCCAGAGCTACGACATCAATCTGCCCTTCATCACCGCCGACGCCACCGGGCCGAAGCACATCATGAAGACGCTGACCCGCGCCAAGATGGAGCAGCTCTGCGACAGCCTGTTTGAGCGCACCATGAAGCCCGTGCGTGATTGCCTTGCCGCGGCGAAGCTCGATGCCTCCAAGATCGACGAACTCGTGCTCGTCGGCGGCATGACCCGCATGCCGAAGGTCGTCGAGACCGCGAAGAAGCTCGCCGGCAAAGATCCGCATCAGGGCGTGAATCCAGACGAAGTCGTCGCCATCGGCGCGGCCATCCAGGGCGGTGTTTTGAAGGGCGATGTGAAGGACGTGCTGCTGCTCGACGTGACCCCGCTCACCCTCGCCATCGAGACCGCTGGCGGTGTCGCCACCCCGATGATTCCGAGGAACACCACGATTCCGAAGAAGCACTCGCAGATCTTCTCCACCTATGCTGACCAGCAGCCAGGCGTCGAAATCGTCGTCCTCCAGGGCGAGCGCCCGATGTCCCGCGACAACAAGACGCTCGGCACCTTCAAGCTCGACGGCATCCCGCCGATGCCGCGCGGTGTGCCGCAGATCGAGGTCACCTTTGACATCGATGCGAACGGCATCCTGCACGTCTCCGCGAAGGAAAAAACCACTGGCAAAGAGCAGAAGATCTCCATCCAGGGAAGCTCCGGCCTCAGCCAGGACGAGATCGAGAAAGCCAAGCGCGATGCCGAGGAGCACGCCGAGGAAGACCGCAAGCGCAAGGAAGGCGTCGAAGTGAAGAACAAGGCCGACAGCCTCAGCTACGAGATCGAGAAGACCCTGAAGGAGTGGGAGGGCAAGGTGCCCGCCGAGCAGCTCACCCCCATCAAGGACAAGCTCGCCACGCTGAAGAGCGCCATCGAGGCCAACGACACCGACGCCATGAAGACGCAGACCGAGGAGATCGAAAAGCTCTTCGCTGCCGCCTACCAGGCTGCTGCCGCCGCTGGAGCGGGTGCTCCAGGTGCTGCCCCCGAGGCCGGTCCCGATGTCGCTTCCGCCGAGCCGAAGTCCCAGGACAAAGGCAAGGTCGTCGATGCCGACTTCGAGGTCGTGGACAAGGACAAGTGACACCTTTGCCAAGCGTTCATGGCCCAGACAATTCCATCCATCATCATGCGTCGAGTCCTGACCTCCGGGTCAGTGCTCACGCTGTTGATTGGAGGTATGACCCTGGCCTCCTGCGGCAAAAAAGAAACGCCGAAAGCGAGCGACAAACCTTCCAAAACGCCTGCTGTTTCCGATGAGA
>CALDGV010000058.1 GCA_937941745.1 uncultured Prosthecobacter sp.
ATGTCAAAGGTGTGAAGCTCAGCGGCGTTTCGCCCATCGGCCCGGCCGCCAAGGCGGGTGTGAAGGGCGGTGACATCATCATCAAGCTCAATGGCAAGGAAGTGCTCAACATCTATGACTACACCAGCCTCATGGGTGAGCTGAAAATCGGCACGGAGACGGACATCGTTGTCCTGCGAGAAGGCAAGGAAGTGCCGCTCAAGATCACCCCCACCTCGAGAGAGTAGGGTGCCCTTGCTGATAACGGTTCGCGATGAATGGCATCGCGAACGTCTATTTTTGTTTTGAGCCAGGGGTGGGATTTCTGGCGCTCATGTTGTCGCACGCCCTTGTCCCGACGCTTCTCGCCTTCACCAGCCTTTCGCTGGCGGGAGAGGCTGTCCCGGACGTGCTTCCTCCGGTGTCTTCGGATTTTACCTTCACCTTTCAAGCCCGGGTTCGCGGCGAGTGGCGTCAGAATGTTTATGATTTAAGCGACGCTCGGGATTCCGTGACGGACGACACCTGGCTGCTGCATCGCGTGCGCCTGGGGATGGAATGGCAGCCGGCGACTTGGCTGCGTCTGGTGGTGCAGGGGCAGGATGTGCGGGAGTCTTTTTCCGACCGGGCCGACATTCCGCTGCAGCAGGGGGCTGAAGGTGATGACGCCTTCGATCTGCGGCTCGCTTCGGTTGAATTCGGAGACTCGTCCGGGCTGTCGTTCAAGGTCGGGCGTCAGGTGCTCTCCTACGGGGATGAACGCCTCGTCGGGCCGCTGGAATGGCTGAATTTCAGCCGCACCTTTGACGCCGTGAAGCTGCGTTATCAGGATCAAGGCTGGTGGGTGGATGCCTTTTCATCCAGCGTGGTGCGGCCCCACGAGTCCCACTTCAACACTTCCGACTGGACGGATCTTCAAAACCCGCGGCGTCAGGTTTTCAGCGGCCTTTATTTCAGCAGCGCATTCCTGCCTTTCCAGACCAGCGATTTGTATGCCTTCCACCTGCATGAGGAAGCTGCGAGCGGTGGAACGGATTTCATCACGCTCGGGACTCGGATGAAGGGCAATCCACTGAAACTGGCGGGGTGGGACTACACGGCGGAACTGGCTGCACAGGCCGGGCGTGTCCGAGGTCTCGACCTCCGCGCTTACGCGTTGCATCTTGAAGCGGGCTACAACTGGTTGAAGCAGCTCTGGAAGCCTCGTCTGGCCCTGGAATACAGTCATGGCAGCGGCGATGGTGATCCTGCCGATGGCAGGGTGGGGACGTTTCAGAACCTCTTTCCAACGAATCATCCTCCATATGGCTTCATGGACACCATGTCCTGGCAGAACATGCACAATCTCGTCCTGCGCATGGCAGCGCAGCCTCATGAGCGCCTCAAGACCACTCTGGATGTGCATGGCTTCTGGCTGGCCGACACCGCCGATGCCTGGTATCGCGCCAATGGAACCACCCAGGTCAGGCCCATCACCTCCAATGCGCGCAGCTATGCGGGGACGGAGATCGATTTTACGGTGAACGCCAGGCTCAGCCGCCATCTGGAGATGCTGCTGGGCTACAGCCATTTTTTTGCGGGCTCCTATCTCGATGACACCGGCGATGCCGATGGGGCCGACTTTGCCTACTTGATGCTGACTCTGAACTACTGAACCACACAACCGCCATGACCAACCTCCAGCTAGCCATCCAGTTCTTCCTCCAAATCGGCCTCATTCTGATGGTCTGCCGGGTTGTTGGCATGATTGCCGCGCGCTTTGGGCAGCCTCAGGTGGTGGCGGAAATGATCGCTGGAGTCCTGCTTGGGCCGTCCCTGCTTGGTGAGTTTGCGCCCAGATGGTCGGAGTCGCTGTTCCCCAAGGATTCGATGAAGGTTTTGTTTCCCGCATCACAGCTTGGGCTGGCCTTGTACATGTTCATCGTGGGATTGGAGTTCCGGGTGGACATCGTCAGGAAGCGCTTTGGGGCCTCGGTGGCGGTCAGTCTGGCGGGCATGGCCGCGCCGTTCCTTCTCGGAGCTGCCCTGGGCTGGATCTTCCACACGCAGACCCAGCTTTTCCCTGAGAAGACTTCGCTGAACAATGCCATGATCTTCATGGGAGCCTCGATGTGCATCACCGCCTTCCCGATGCTCGCACGCATCATCCACTTCAAAGGGCTGGCAGGAACCACGATGGGCACGGTGGCGATCGGTGCCGGCGCCATTGATGATGCGGCTGCCTGGGGAATGCTGGCGGTGGTGCTGGCCAGCTTCAATGGAGACTTCTCCCATGCCCTGCTGAGCATTGGCGGCGGCCTTGGGTATGTGGCGCTTTGCCACATCATCATCCGGCCTTTGCTGGCAAGGCTGGCTGCCGGCATTGAGGCCCGGGGCAAGGTGAGCGATGGCGAATATGCCTTCTTCCTGGCCCTCATGTGCCTCGGTTCCTGGTGGACGGACTACATTGAACTCCACGCCGTCTTTGGCGCGTTTGTCATGGGTTCGGCCATGCCGCGTGGGATGATCAACAAGGTACTGATTGATCGCACGCAGCCTCTGGCCGTGGCGCTGCTGCTGCCGCTCTTCTTCACTTATTCCGGGCTCAACACGCGTCTGGGCCTGCTGAACACAGGCTACCTCTGGCTGCTCTGCGGCGCGGTCTTGGCGGCGGCGATCTGCGGCAAGGGAGTGGCCTGCTGGGCGGCGGCGCGGGCATCCGGCATTTCCAACAAGGAGGCCATGGGCATCGGCGTGCTGATGAATGCGCGCGGCCTCATGGAGCTGATCATCATCAACATCGGCCTCCAGCGTGGCATCATCTCACCGGAGATCTTTGCCATGCTGGCCATCATGGCCGTGATCACGACCCTGATGGCCAGCCCGATCTTTGAGCGCTTGGTGGGCACCGGCACCTTCAAAGGCGAGCCGGAGCCCGGCACGGAGATCTGACATCAGAGGCCAAAGGCCTCGTCCATCTCCTTGGCGACCCCTTTGAGATAGGCGAGGTCTCCTCCGGCCACCTCGGCGGCAAGCCAGCCATGGAAGTTGATTTCGATGAGGGCTTTGCGGACATCGGCGTAGTCGATGTCTCCCTGGCCGATCGGGGTGAATTTGTTCTGTGCCCGTGAGAAGCCTTTCACGTCCAGTTTGAGCACACGATGGCCGAGCTGGCGGATCCAGCCTCCCATGCTGCCGAACTTCCAGTGGTTGCCGATGTCAAACTGCATGCCCACCCAGGGCGAGCGGAACTCGTCCACATACTTCACAAACTTGTCAGCGGTCTGGTTGGAGTCGCCTTCGTGGTTGTAGAGGAACTGGTTCCAGACGTTTTCGATGACGATCTGCACGCCCAGTTCCGCAGCCAGGGGCACGGCTTTGGCAATGTTCTCCACCGAGCGGGGCCAGATTTCATTCTCGGGTCCATCTTCACCCTTGCCAACAACGAGCAGCACGCTGTGTCCGCCGACCTCGCGTGTTTCGCGCAGAGCCTGCTTGAGGTTTTCCAGGGCCTTCTTGCGGATCTCAGGATCAGCGCTGGTGTGGCGGATCTGCCAGTGCTGGCCGCAGACACTGCCGTCCACCGGCAGGCCGGATTCCGCGATGGCCTTCTTGGTGTCCTCGACGCTGTCCCCTGGGAAGCCCATTTCCACGCCCATGAAGCCGGCTTCCTTGGCCATCTTGAAGCGCTCCGTGAGGTTGCCGCCTTTGATCATGCCGATCTTGAGCGTCTTGTAGAGGCGGCCGGCGAGGGCGTCGGGGATGCCTGGATTGGCGCGGGCCGCTGTGGGCAGCGCCATGGCTCCTGCGGCCAGGGCGGCTTGATGGAGGAACTGACGGCGGGAGGAGGTCGGAGATGAGGTGGGTGACATGGCAGAGGGAACAACAAACGCGGCTCGCCCCGCTGTCCAATCAGCGTCAGCATACTTGTGTGCCCGGTGGTGGTATCTTGGAAGAACCTGCCGCCTGAATGGCAAGAGTTGCCATTCCGCAGGCGTAGGGAGCCCACGATGCCGCTTCATCATCCAGCATCCCGACGCGAAGTCCTCCAGGCCGGAGCCATTGGCCTGCTGGGGCTGGGGATGAATCATCTCACCGGACTGCGCGCTCTGGCCGCACCGGGAACCGCCACTGCAGCGCCCCGGGCGAAGTCGGTGATCTACATCTTCCTCTCGGGCGGACTGGCGCAGCAGGAGAGCTTCGACATGAAGCCCGATGCCCCCATGGAATTCCGCGGGGAGTTCAAGCCAATCCGCACCAAGACACCGGGGCTGCACATCTGCGAGCATCTCCCGAACCTCGCGCGCATCTCCAACAAATGGTCGCTCGTGCGCTCGCTGACGCATGGCACCAGCGAGCATTCCCAGGGGCATCATGTGATGCTGACGGGCCGCAGCGACCTGCCGCCCGGCTTTGATCCTACCAAACCGAAGAAGTCCGATCATCCCAGCATGGCCGCCCTGGCCACGGCGCTTCTTCCCAGGCGCCCGGACAATCTGCCGCCCGCGATTGTTCTGCCCGACAAGCTCGTGCACCGCACCGGGCGCACGCTCGCCGGGCAGTTTGCGGGCACGCTCGGGGCCAGGCATGACCCCTGGTTTCTGGAGATGTCGCCCTACCATCCGGATCATTATGGCGCCTTCCCCCAGTATCTTTTCCACCATGAACGCGGCCTGGAAAAGGATGGCGCCCTGCAGTTCCGTGCTCCTCACCTTTCGCTGCCGCAGGGACTGACGCTGGACCGTGTGATGGATCGCGTCTCGCTGCGCAATTCGCTGGAGCAGCAGACCGAAAACCTCACTGAACTGGCGGGCGATGTTGCATTTGACTCCTACCGGCAGGCGGCTGTTTCGCTTCTCGGCAATCAGAAGGTCCATGAAAGCTTCAGCCTGGACAAGGTGGATGCCCGCACCCTCGACCGCTATGGCCGTCACAGCTTTGGCTGGAGCCTGCTGATGGCGCGCCGCCTGCTCGAAAGCGGCGTCCGCATGGTGCAGGTGAACCTGGGCAACAACGAGACCTGGGACACCCATCAGGCGGCCTGGAGAAACCTGAAGCATTTCCTACTGCCGCCGATGGATCAGGCGGTGAGCGCGCTGATCGAAGATCTCGATGCCTCCGGGTTGCTGGAGGAAACGCTGGTCGTCATGGGCAGTGAGTTTGGGCGCACCCCCAAGATCACCTCCATCAGCAAGACGGCGCTTCCGGGCCGTGACCACTGGGGGCATGTGCAGAGCGTGCTTCTCGCAGGTGGCGGCGTGCAGGGCGGCCGGGTGATCGGCAGCACGGACAAGATCGCCGGCTATCCCGAAAGCGATCCGCAGACTCCGGAAAATCTGGCGGCCACCATTTACGAGGCTCTGGGCCTGCCCCGCGAGCTCATGTGGCATGACTTCACAGGTCGCCCGCAGCCTCTCTATCATGGCAGCCCGATTTCAGGGCTGATGTGATCCGCTCTTGGCAGGCGGCGTGCCGTGCCTTTAAGCTGCACGCATGGAGTCCATGCCCCCTCCCATTCCCCAGCCCCGGGATCCCGCCCTGGTGGATCAGGAGCATTTGCGGCTGCTCACGATCTTCCATTACGTGCTCGCGGGCATCACGGCACTCTTTGCCTGCCTGCCGATTCTGCATGTGGCGCTCGGCCTGTTCTTCATCCTGGCTCCGGAGGAACTGATGAAGGGTGGCCAGGGCCATGCCGAGCCGCCGCCCGCCTGGTTTGGCTGGGTCTTTGTCATCATGGGCGGTGTCTTCGTTCTGCTGGGCTGGGCACTCGCTCTGCTGACCTTTCTTTCCGGGCGTTATCTGGCCGCGCGGCGGCGCTGGCTGTTCTGCATGATCATCGCAGGCATTCAGTGTGCCTTCGTTCCCCTCGGCACGGTGCTGGGCATCTTCACCCTCATCGTGCTTCAGCGGGATTCCGTGCGGCGGCTTTTCCCTGCTTCCGCCTCATGAGTCCAGGCCCGGAAAGGAGACAGGGAAGGGCATGGCATCTGTTCGTTGGTGCCGCCATGGTGCTGCTGCTCGGCTTGCTCGTGCTGGGTGGGCTGAGGAAGGCTTCCGAATGGGGGATGATCCGAAACTCCCGCGAACAACCCCTGCCGCCGCGCAGGCTTCCGCCCAGCCCGCCTCTGCCGGGGGAGCCCATCCTGGCCTCGTATGCCAGCCCTGCCAGCCGTCCGCAGGATGACCTCAGCCTCATGGCGCACGCCTTCAGCAACCTGCTCATCCTGGTCAAAGGCGACGCCCCCTTCCGGATGGGGGCCAATGAAGAGTTTGCCGCCGCCCTGCGTGGCCGGAACCACGACCAGCTGCGTTTTCTGCCTGATGACCACCCTTGCTTCAATGCCCAGGGCCAGGTCGTGGACCGCTGGGGCTCTCCGCTGTTCTTCCATGTCACCTCCCGTGATCGCATCGACATCCGCAGCGCCGGGCCCGACCGCCAGATGTGGACCGATGACGACCTCGAACGCCGTCACGACGGCCAGTTCCGCAAGGGAAAGAGCCCGCCATGACGCTTGCCTTGCAGGTCCGCATCGGTTTCTATTCCTCTCATGAAGTCCTGGCTCTGCGTGTTCGTGGGTTTGACCGTGCTGCTCAGCAGCTGCGGCAGCTCGTCGCGCCGTCAGAAGCCTCTTTCCGAAATGACCATGGCCGAGCGCCGCAGCTACGGACTCAAGGCCATGAAGGAAGGCTACACCTCCACCGACTCCAAATACCGCAGCCGGTTCGACAAGTCCGCCACCTCCGCCCTCGCCCAGGGCAGGCGCGGCAGCGCCGGATGGTTCAGCCGCCAGAAGCACAGCGCCCAGGACTTCAATGGGGTGAAGCTCTTCAATGCCGGCGAAAACTTCCAGACCAAGTCCTTCTCCGGGTCCGATGACCAAAGCTGGATGGGCCGCAAGGTCATGAGCGAGAGCGATAAGACCCCCGCCTTTGCCGATGACCAGTTCGCCGCCCGCCAGAGCCCCTTCGCCGACGATCAGGCACGCGAATCCGGCCAGGTCTCCCGCATGGCGGACGATGTCTTCAAGACCTCCGCTAACCGCGCCGCCACCCGCAGCCAGAAGAAAAACCAAAAGCCGCTCATCATCGAGCTGCCTGAGCAGAAGAACCCCGCCTACAACGAGGATCAGGTGAAGGCGCTGCTGGGCAGGGATTGAGCCACGTCAGTCCATCCGGCGCGCCGTTGGCCTGCTCACCAGCCCGGCCTCACGCTGTCCGGCGCCCGCCTTGTCCTCATCCCCCAGTTCCTGGCGTGCCGCCTCCGCCAGTTTCAGCAGCCGCTGCACCACCTCAGGCTGCTGGGCAGACACCTCGCGCTCTTCAGCCACATCCTCCCGAACGTTGAAAAGTTGCAGCCGTGCGATTGTCCGCTGGGCGGCCAGGCCCGCCCTCTTCGCCTTCAGCGGCAAATACAGCTTCCAGGGCCCGCTGCGCACCGCCTGCAGCTGGTCGATCTGATAGTAAAAGAAGCCCCCCGCAGCCGTGGGCGACCGCGCCTCTTTTTCTCCCAGCAGCAGCGGCGTGATGTCGTGCCCGTCGATCTTCCGTGCTGGCATGCTGCCTCCTGAGAGCGCCGCAAACGTCGGCAGAATGTCCAGCATCGAGCACAGCTCCTGGCATTCCCGCCCCGCCGGCACTTTCCCTGGCCAGCGCGCGATCATCGGCATCCTCATTCCGCCCTCGCTGGTCGTGTAGCCCCAGCCCGCGTAGGGCGCGTTGCTGCCCTGCGGCGGGTTGCGCCGCATCGCGCCATTGTCCGAGGTCCACACCACCAGCGTCTTTTCGTCCAGGTTCAGCCGCTTCAGCGCCGCCAGGATCTCGCCTGTGGACCAGTCCAGCTCCTCCACACTGTCCCCCCAGTGGCCGTTGGCGGATTTGTCCTTGAAGGCCGGGCTGGCATGGGGATCGCTCGTGCTTCCTGGCATCGCCTGGGACAGGAACAGGAAGAACGGCCGGTCCTTCCGGCTTTCCAGAAAGCGGATCGACTCCTCCGTGTAGCGCTTCGTCAGGTAATCCCGGTCCACCGGGGCCTCCACCACCTTCTCATCCCGCATCAGCGGCAGTTCCGGCCA
>CALDGV010000059.1 GCA_937941745.1 uncultured Prosthecobacter sp.
GCTTTTTCGGGCCGTACTTCTCGCGGGTGGCCATGAGGCCGGGCATTTCGCTCTCAGCGATGGTGAGCTCTTTACGGCCGAAGTCGGCGAGGGCGATGTCTTTGACTTTGTAATCGGACATGAGGTGTCGTGTGGGTTCAGGTTTGGGGTCTGAAACGGTTCAAATCAACGTATCAGGATGCGTTGATATGTCCTGGAGATGAAGCGGAAGTCAAACGAGGATTTCGTGCGCTTGATCGCCCGAAGATGAATGCTTCGGCATCATCAGATCAGCTCCGTGAGCCCCAAATCTGGCTGTGCCCAGGCTAACCCATGGTCTGGCGACCTGGGCGTAAGCTCTCTGTACAAAGAAAAGGCTCTGCCCAAGCCGGGCTTGGGCAGAGCCTGGAAAACTCATGAACATCACCGCCTTACCTCCATGACCCGTAGTAAGGGTCACAGGTACCGGTGTTGTAATAGCCAGGAGCAGTGTAGCAGGGCTGGGTAAAGCGATGCTGCCGGCTGTTTTGAATGGCGCTGCCTGCGAGAGCTCCCAAAAGCCCCCCGATGGCCGCGCCCTCAAGACCACGGCTGCTCTGATTCCCGATGATGCCACCCGCTGCAGCCCCCAGCAGGGCACCCGCAACCGCTCCTTCCGCCGGAGGCGGCCGGTATCCCGGACCATAAGCGCCCGGATAGCCCCGGTAGGTGGTCCCATAGGCATAAGGATCGACGACACAGGAACTAAGCAGCATGGAGAGGCCAGCCGAACCAAGCGCGAGAGTGCGAAGCAAATGTGTTTTCATGGCTAGAAGGGTGTTCAGCCCTTCAGACGGATGCTGCAGAAAAGCTATTCAGGGCGATTTTCGTCGTCAGCCGAGGCTTTCACCGTCACTGGAACAGCAACCTACGTCAGTTCAGGTAACGAAACTCCGCTGAGGCAAAGAGGCTCTGGCAAAAAGCGCTCAAGGCTGCGTTTTTGCCATAATCCCTGGCCTGCTGAGTCTGCCTGCCGCCTGCCGCCTGATCCGGGAAACGTGTCCAGAAGCTCTGGATGGCCGCCAGCTCAGAAGGAGTGGGCGGTCGGGCAAAACAGAGCTGATAAGCATGGGTCAGGCGCTCGATGGGGCTGCCCTCATGCGCCGCGATGCGCTTGGCAAAGGCATCTGCCGCTGCAAGGGCCTGGGCGTTGTTCATCAGGAAGAGGCTCTGCCCAGGAACATTCGTGGCATCGCGCTCGGAGGTGACGAGGCTGGCGTCAGGAAAGTCAAAGGTGGCCAGAAACTCCGGAATCTGGTCCCGCACGATGGGCAGGTAGATGCTGCGGTAGTTGTAGGGCTTGGTCATGACCTCCCGGGCCAGGTTGAAGATCCCTTCACGCCCTTCCCCCGCACGAGCGACAGGGGAACCATCGACAGGATAGAAGTCGAGCACGCCAGCCACATAAAGCATGGCATCCCGGATGGCCTCGGCATCGAGCCGGCGCTGGCTCATGCGCCAGTGCCATTTGTTTTCCGGATCGGCGGCATAGTTTTCGGCATCGTAGCCGGAGCTCATCTGATAGGCGCGGCTGAGCATGATCTCGCGGATCAGCTGTTTCACGGACCACCCCTTCTCCATGAAGGTGATGGCGAGATGGTCCAGCAACTCCGGATGAGTGGGCTTCTGACCCATCAGGCCAAAATTGTCCGGTGTCGGCACGATGGGCGTGCCCATCAGCTTCATCCAGATGCGGTTTGCCATCACTCGGGCCGTAAGCGGGTTGTCTTTGGAAGCAATCCACCAGGCAAGATCCAGCCTGCCGCTGCCTTCACTGATGTTGAGGGGCTCCCCTTTGGCACACAAAACCTCCACAAGGCCACGCGAGACCACGTCTCCCGGCTGCTTGATGTCGCCACGCACGAGGATCGGGCTGTTGATGGGCCGCTCACGGTCCAAAACACCCATGGCCAGGGCACGGGGCATGCCGTCATCGTGGAACTGCTCGAGATCAGCCTTGGCAGACTCGGCTCGATCCCGCATGGCTCGTGCACGCAGGGCATCGGCCCCACCGCCGTTGTTGCGGTTTTTCAGACGGTCTTGAAACACTGTTCGAAACATTTCGTCCGCCTGGGACTCAAGCTCATTGACGCGATTTTTGAGCTCCGAAACCTCGGATGGCGAGATCTTGGCCAGGGCAGCAGTCATGTCAGCATCACGGTCCAGCTCAATCAGCGCGCTTGGATTGCCGTTCTGGAGCTGAGCATGCGTTCCATAAAGCGTTTCACTGCTCAGGAAGATCCCCGCCAGCGCATAGTAGTCGCGCTGCGTGACCGGATCGAACTTGTGGTCATGGCAGCGGGCGCAGGCCAGAGTCAGCCCAAGCATGGCCTGCGACACGGCGTCGATCTGCTCATCCACGAGATCCATCGTGAACTGGCGCTTGTCACGGTTGTTGTGGCCTTTGCTGCCAATGGCGAGGAACCCGGTGGCGACGATCTTTTCAGCCTGATCGTGCTTGTTCTCATACTTCATCAGGTCCCCTGCGATCTGCTCCTTGAGGAACTGGTCGTAGGGCTTGTCGCGATTGAAGGACTCAATGACGTAATCACGGTAACGCCAGGCATGGGGATAGAGGACATTCACCTCCTTGCCGCTGCTTTCCGCGTAGCGGGCAATGTCCAGCCAATGGCGCCCCCAGCGCTCGCCGAAACGGTGGGAGTCGAGGTACATGTCGATCACGCGTTTCACTGCATCAGGTGAGGTGTCCGCGAGAAAGGCCTTCACTTCATCCGGGGTCGGGGGCAGGCCGGTGAGGTCGTAGGCGATGCGGCGGATGAGGGTAGCGCGGTCCGCATCCTTCACGGGATGCAGTCCCGCCTTCTCCAGACCTGCGAGCACAAATTGATCCAGGTCCGTCCTGGCCCAGCCCTCGGTCTTCACGGCAGGAGCCTCCGGCTTCACCGGCTTCTGGAAGGCCCAGTGCTTGCGGCCTTCATCCATGTCGATCTGCCGCCTGCCCCCCGTGGCATTCACCACTTTTTGTTCACGGGGATCAGGCGCCCCCATCTCGATCCATTTCCTGAAGTTGGCGATGACCTCATCCGGCAGCTTGTTTTTCGGCGGCATCTGCATGTCGTCGTTTTTCCAGGTCATCGCCTCATAGATGGAGCTTTCAGCGAGGCTGCCCGGCGTCACGCCCGGATGTCCGGACTCACCACCGAGCAGCGTGCCCTGCCGGGTGTCGAGCGTCAGCCCCCCCTTGACCTTGTCGGACTCGGCGGAGTGGCATTTGTAGCAGTGCTCCACCAGCACCGGGCGGATGTTCTTCTCAAAGAAGTTCAACTGCTCGGCAGAGATGCCTGCATGAGCGCCTGAGACGGCGTCCTCAGCGGCAAAAACTGCGGCAGGCAGGATCAGGAGGGTGGCGATGGCCTTCATGAGTCGGACAGGAGTGTATGGCCGTCTCGAACACCCGAACTCCGCCTTGGTTGCGGAAGTGGGCGTCATGCCACCCCACCTTCTCAAGCCCGAATGGGCGGCCCAAACCAGACGTAGCACATCAGGTAGATGATGATCCCCGTGACACTCACATACAGCCAGACCGGCACCGTGTATCTGGCCATGCGCCTGTGCTTGTCGAAGCGGCTGCGGAGGGCTGGAACCACGGTCATGATGATCATGGGCAGGTTCAGGATGGCCAGCGGGATGTGGGTGAGGAGCAGCGTGAAATAGACCGGACGCGTCCAGCCGGTGCCGGCGAACTTCACATGACCAATCGTGTAATGGTAATACAGGTAGCAGCCCAGAAAGGCGGCTGAGAAAAGCAGGGCAATCACCATGCTGGCGACGTGCGCCTGGCGCTGCCCCTTCTTGATGAGAACCAGGCCGAGAATGATGTGCACTAGGGCACAGGCGTTGAACAAGGTGTAGAGGCTGGGGAGTTCAGCGGCGGTCATGGGAAAAGTCACTTGGCGGTCTTCTTCTGCTCTTCCAGGAAGTAACGGAGTTCGCTGTGGAGCAGTTCGTCGTAAAACTTCTGGGTCTCGGCGTCCGCATTCATCACGTCATACAAGCCGCGGAGGTGGCCCTGATGATCCACGACCGCCACACGCAGGTCATGGATGTACTTGTCATCGGGAGTCAGCCTATCTGCCTCAGGTAGGTCCTGCACGGGACGGAACTTCATGGAGAAGGTCATGAAGTTGCGGACGACGTCCTTGTCACCATTCAAGAACCACCAGTTGTCCGTGTCCTTGATGTCGATGCCTCTGGCAAACTTCTGCATCATCTCCGGCGTGTCCTCCGGATCGAGGGTGAAGGAGAGGAAATGGATGCCTGGATTGCCGCCGAATTCATCGTAAAGCTTCTTGAGCTTGGCGATCACTCCGGCGCAGCCACGGGGGCAGCGGGTGAAGACCCAGGAGGTGATGAGGATCTTGCCCTTCAGCTCGGAAAGGTTCACCTTTTTGCCACTGCGCTCGGTGAACTCCATGTCCTTCTCCAGCCGGCCCATGAAGGGAGGACGCTTGATGACGGTGCCGTCTGCAAGGGTGATTTTGTCCTCCTTGGACTGCATGGAGTTGAACACGAGGTAGTTGTACAGAACCACCACGCCGAGCATGATGATGATGATCGGGATCCAGAGGGTCCAGGGGTTGATGGACCGCTGATCTGGTGGCGGAGTGGCAGGGGCGTCGGACATGCTTCGTTTGTGATGAAGAGTTACGCCCGCGAGTCAACCTTGGCGGCCAGCTTCGGCGAGTTAAGCCGGAGGTGGCAGGTCGGGCGGCGACTCCAGATTGGCAGCAAGCGTTTCCGGCGTCACCTCACCTTCCCAGCGGCTGATCACCACGGTGGCCACGCCATTGCCGATGAGGTTGGTCAGGGAACGGCACTCGCTCATGAAACGATCAATGCCCAGGATAAGCGCCATGGCCTCCACCGGCACGCTCGGGACTGCAGCCAGGGTGGCTGCGAGGGTGATGAACCCCGCTCCAGTCACCCCACTGGCACCTTTGGAGGTGACCATGGCCACCAGCAGGAGGCTGACCTGCTGGCCAAGATCAAGCGGTGTGTTGGTTGCCTGAGCCAGGAAAACGGCACCCATGACCATGTAAATGTTGGTGCCATCGAGATTGAAACTGTAGCCCGTGGGGATCACAAGGCCGACGGTGGAGGGAGCACAGCCCAGGCGACGCAGTTTTTGCAGCATCTGAGGCAGGACGGTTTCGGAAGAACTGGTGCCGAGCACCACCAAGAGCTCCTCCTTGATGTAGCTGAGGAACTTGAAGATCGAAAAACCCGCCCAACGGGCCAGCAGGCCGAGGACCACGACCACAAAGAGCGCCGAAGTGGTGTAAAAGCCGAGCATGAGAGCCAGCAGGCGCTGCAGTGAACCGATGCCATAGCTGCCGATCGTGTAAGCCATCGCACCAAAGGCTCCCAGCGGAGCCACGCGGATCACGATGCGCATGATGCCGAAGAAAAATTCACTGGCACGATCGATGCCATGAAGGATGGGCTGGCCGCGCTCTCCCATGCCAGCCAGCGCAAAGGCGGCCAGCAGCGCCACAAAGACCACCTGCAGCAGGTTGCCTTCCGTGAAGGCGCTGAGGAGCGTCTTTGGGATGATGTTCAGCATGAAATCCACCGTGCTCATCTGTTTGGCCTGACCCGCATAGCCCGTGACCTTTTCCACAGCAGAGCTGTCAAGCAGGCTCAGATCGGCATTGAAGCCAGCGCCGGGCTTCAGCGTGTTCACAACCACCAGGCCGATGATGAGTGCGAGCGTGGACACGACCTCAAAATACAGGATCGTCTTGAAGCCCACACGGCCGAGCTTCTTCACGTCGCCGATGGAGGCGATGCCATGCACTACGGTGCAGAAGATGATCGGAGCGATCATCATCTTGATCAGGCTGATGAAGCCCTTGCTCAGAGGTTCCAGAGACTTGCCTGCGGCAGGAAAAAAGTGGCCGAGCACGATTCCCAGCACCACGGCGATGATGACCTGGACATAGAGAATGCGATACCAGGGCGTGCGGGAAGATCGGGCGGAGCTCATGAAGCGGCCAATCAAGCCTGGAGGCCAATCCGGGCGCAAGCAGTGTCTCAGCGAATTGCCTGTGCCAGCCAGTCGCGCAGCTTCTGGCGCTCCGGCAGATCCCTCAGCAGCCAGGCGGCACTGTGGTTGGGAAAAGGCAGCGGGACGAAGGTCCAGTTGCCTTTCAAGCCCGTGCTGGCCAGCCACTTCTCCGTGGCCTCCGTCGTCAGTTCATGACTGATCCACTGAGGGCGGGCTCGGAGGCGCTTCAGACGCTCCAGAACAGCCGCTTGGCCACCATCTCCGGGCCAGCGGCGGGAGCCATCGTAGTGGCTGTGGCAGATGAACCCACGCCAGATGCGGGCGATTTCCTCATCGTGCAGGCCGATGAGGTTGCAGGCGATGCTGCCGCGTGAAAAACCAGCAATGAAGACACGGTCGGCATCGCCACCCCAGCGTGAGCAGAGCTCTGCCACGGTCTTCCGGCAGTAGTCACAGGTCTGGGCGATGTCACCCCACCAGCGCTGGGCATTGCGGGTGACTCCATCCTTGGACTCGATGAACGGCAGCACCGCCCAGAGGAAGCCGCTGCCGCCACTGATGCCATAGCCCATGACACAACCTTCCACTTCGCCATCACAGGTGTCACCCCGGGCATCGGCATAGGGTCCGTT
>CALDGV010000060.1 GCA_937941745.1 uncultured Prosthecobacter sp.
ATTTGCTGCCGTGCCTGCTCATGCGCCACCATGGCCAGGGTGGCGATGGCCGCGGTTTCTGCGCGCAGGATCAAGGGACCGAGGGTGATGGGCTGGAAGTTTGCCGCCTGGGCCTGCGCTTCTTCGTCGCTGGTGAAGTCGCCCTCAGGGCCGATCAGGATGAAAGCGGGATGAGGAGAGCTGAGGTCGAGTTCGTGAAGCCGGCGCGTGTGCTCGCTGAGGGCGGGAATGAGCCGCACGGAAGGCTGAGGAAGGCTGGCCAGCGCATCCGTCAAGGCGCGGGGTCTTTCCAGTCGGGGAACCCAGGGCGTGTGACACTGTTTGGCGGCCTCAATCATGTGCCGCTGCCATTTCTGCAGCTTCTTTTCTAGATGTTCGCCGCTGAGGTGGACGACCGTCCGCGCAGTGACCACCGGCTGCACGCTGGCAGCGCCGAGTTCCGTCGCCTTTTCCAGCAGCCACTCGAAGGGCTCGGCCTTGATCATGGCTGGGAGGAGATGGATGCCGCCATCGGCACGCGGGTGATGCTCCAAGGAATCCACCCGGGCGGTGACCGTGCTTTTGGTCAGGCTCAGCAGGGTCGCCAAAGCCACCCGGCCCATGCCGTCGAAGACTTCGATCGTGTCGCCGGGCTGCTTTCTCAGCACCCGGGAGCAGTGCGCCGCCTCATCGCCTGTCAGGGTCAGTGTTTCCGGCTGCCAGGCCTCGGCGGGGAGATGGAAGCGGGAGAGTGACATGGCGCACACTGCCTCAGTGCCTCTGTGCTGCAAAGGCTGTCTCAGGCTCCGCGGAGCTTGGAGACGTCATAAAGGCTCATCATGGCGGACAGCACTTCCTCACGACGACCTGCTTTCAGCGCATCAAAGGTGGTGTGATTCCCTGCTTTGAAGGTGAAGTGGCCGCTGCGTGTGCGCCGGAGGGCGGTCAGATGGGCGCCGCAGCCGAGCTTCTGGCCGATGTCATGCGCGTAGGTGCGGACGTAGAAGCCTTTGCTGCACACCACGCGGAAATCCACCTCGGGGACAGCGATGCGGTTGATCTCGTGCGCGTAAACACGGACAAAGCGGGGTTCGCGGACGACCTCCTGGCCTTTGCGCGCCAGCTTGTGCAGCGGCACCCCATTCACTTTGATGGCGCTGACCATGGGAGGGGTCTGGTAGAAGTCACCCTGGAAGGCGGCGAAGGCGTCCTTGATTTCCTCGTCGGTGAAGGCAGGCACCGGCTTTTCTTCGGTGACTTCGCCTTCGCGGTCCTGGGTGTTGGTCACCTGGCCCAGTTTCAGGCTGCCAGTGTATTCCTTGTCCTCGCTCATGAGCAGGTCCTGCAGCTTGGTGCCGGTGCCGATGACCAGGATGAGCATGCCGGTGGCCATGGGGTCCAGCGTGCCGCAGTGGCCGATTTTTTTGGTGTTCAGGCAGCGGCGGGCCACGGCGACGACATCGTGAGACGTCATGTCGGGACCTTTGTCCACCAGGAGGACGCCGTTAAGCGAGTCGTCGGACTTCATGTTCGAGGGCATTCAAAAAGGTTTCAGCGGCCGCTTCGATGGGGCCTTTCATCCGCGCGCCAGCGGCCATCCGATGACCACCACCGCCAAACTGGGCGCACACGGCCGAGACATCGAGCCGGGCATCTTTGGAGCGTGAAGAGACGCGGATCTTGCCGTCCGGCAGCTCTTCAAAAATGACCGCGCTGACCACGCTGTCGATCATGCGCAGGGTGTCGATGATGCCTTCGGTGTCGCCGGACTCCATCTGCACCTCGTTCATCAGCTTCTGGGTGAGGTTCCAGCTCACCACACGGCCTTCCGCCCGGAACTGCATCTCATTCAGCATGGCGCGCATGAGGCTCAGGCGCCTGGCCGGGTAGGTCTGGTAAAGCATCTTGGCCAGATGGGCGGTGTCCAGCCCAGCACGCATCATCTCCGCGGCGATTTCATGCGAACGCGCGGTGGTGCAGGAGAACTGGAAGGAGCCTGTGTCCGTGCTGATCGCGGTGAAGAGGTGCTGCAGCACCGCATCCGTGAGCGGGAAATCACCTTCCTTCAGCAGTTCATAGACGATCTGGCCGACGGCAGGCTGGTCGCTGTCCACATGGTTCAGATGCCCGTAGCCAGGGTTGGTGCCGTGATGGTCGATGTTGATCAGCAGAGGCGCGACGCCCAAGGCGGCCTTGGTGGCCTCGCCCACACGCTCGTGCGTGGCAGTGTCCAGGGCCACTGCGCAGTCAATGTCGAGGGCGGCATAGGGCGGCTGCAGCACGATGGCTGTTTCAGGCAGGAAGGTCAGGTTGGAGGGCACGCCATCCTCCAGAAGGGCGTGGACGGTTTTTCCCATCGCCCGAAGGCTGAGTGCCAGTCCCATCACGGAACCCACGGCGTCTCCATCCGGCCGCACATGGGCGGCGATGGCAATCCGCTGCGCGGAACGCAGGGCGGAGGCGATTTCAGCAAGGGATTGAGCCGGGCGGGACATGGGGGCGGAGGAGAAAGCACTTCATGCCCGCATGGCAAGGGAGAAGATGGCAGCCTTCAGGGCTGCACGGCACACGGGTAAGCCTGGAAAAGAGGCTTCAGGGCTTCGGCAGCGCGCCTTCGAGCTGGCTGGGGAAGGGTTTCACAGACGCACGGTGCTTTTCTACAGCCGCCTTGATCTGTGCGATGACCTCGGGATGCTTGGCGGCCACATTTCGCACTTCCGAAGGGTCTTGTTCCACCTGGTAGAGCTCTGGAACCTCATGCCTCACCGGCTTTTCCGGGCCGTAGGCGGGCTGGGTGGTGAAGTGCGCCTTCCATGGACCCAGACGGGCGGCAAAAAGCCGCTGGCCGCGGTAGTAGCAGAAAACATCGCGCTCGACCTTGCCCGTGCCGAAGAGCAGGGGGGAGATGTCCTGACCGTCGAGCTCGCGGTTTTTTGGCAGTTCAGCCCCGGCGAGTTTGGCCGCGGTGGGCAGCAGGTCCATGGTGCAGGCCACTTCACGGCACACGGATGGCTTGATTTTGCCCGGCCACCAGACAATGCCCGGCACACGCATGCCACCTTCCCAGGTGCTGCCCTTGCCTTCGCGCAGCAGGCCGGCGCTGCCGCCCGTTTCACCCATGATCAGCCAGGGGCCGTTGTCGCTGCTGAAGACAACCATCGTGTTTTCGGCCAGACCGTTTTCCCTCAAGGCCTCCAGCACCCGGCCAACGCTCCAGTCCAATTCCTCCACCACATCGCCATAGAGACCGCGCGGGCTTTTGCCTTTGAAGTCGGACGAGGCAAACAGCGGGGTGTGCGGGAAGGTGTGGGGGAAGTAGAGAAAAAAGGGCTGGTCCTTGCTGCCTGCGATGAACTTCACCGCCTCCTCGGTGTAGCGGCGGGTCAGCGTGGTCTGGTCGGCCGGCTTTTCCACCAGTTCCAGCCCGCGATACAACGGTGCATTCCAGTATTCCGCCTTCTGATCCGCCAGTGCGTTGGCCCGGGGTGGATTGCCCTTCGTGGGATCCATGTCATTCGAGTGGGGGAGGCCGAAGTGGACATCGAAGCCGTGCTGATGCGGGTGATGCTTCGGGTCATTCGACCACACGCCGAGGTGCCACTTGCCGATGCAGGCCGTGCGGTAGCCCTGCTGCTTCAGCATTTCCGCCATCGTCACCTCCTCCTGCGGCAGGCCGCCTGTGGAGACATTCCGCAGCACACGGAACTGGTCGTGGCACATGCCATTGCGGATGGGGTAACGCCCTGTGAGCAGGGCAGCCCGGCTGGGTGTGCAGACCTCCGCTGCCGAGTAGAACTGTGTGAACCGCATCCCCTCCGCTGCCATGCGGTCCAGGTTCGGCGTGCGGATCGTCGGGTGCCCGTAGCACCCCAGGTCGCCATAGCCCAGGTCATCGGCATAAATGACGACGATGTTCGGCTTCTGCTCGGCGGCGAGCAGCGGGCAGAGGC
>CALDGV010000061.1 GCA_937941745.1 uncultured Prosthecobacter sp.
GCAAAGCGGAGCGATTGGCAAGGTGAAGGAAGTCATCATGTGGGAGAACAAGCCCCTGAGCTGGTGGCCAAAGAACACCACCTTGCGTCCTCAGCCGGATGCCATTCCCGAGGGGCTGGACTGGGATCTTTGGTGTGGGGTGCGGCCGGCCGTTCCCTATCTGGAGAACACCTACCACCCTCAAACCTGGCGTGCCTGGTTTGACTTCGGTTGTGGCGAAATGGGCGACATGGGCTGCCACCATTTCGATACGACTTTCGATGCGCTGAAACTCACTCAGCCAAAGCGAGCCCGCCTCACTCACGGAGGCAGCAGTGGTCCACTCTGGGGTGAAAAGCGCATCGTGGAGATCGATTTTGCAGGTTCTGAATACACGGCGGAAGAAACGCTCCGGGTGACCTGGAACGATGGTGGCATCGAGCCTGACATGACCAAGGTGAAGATGCCCAAAGTGCTCACCAAGTTCCCTGCTTCTGGCACATTCTGGCTTGGAACAGAGGGTGCCATCTTCAAGCCATACGGGCAGCGGCCCTTCGTGCTTCCGGAAGAAGATTTTCCAGCCTCAAAGTATCCCAAGCTCAAGGGACAGGACCATTATCATGACTGGGTGGATGCCATAATCGAGGGGCGGAAAAGCTGTGGAGGTTTTGATCACGGAGGTCCATTGACGGAAAGCGTGCTCGTCGGGACTCTGACGGATCGTTTCCCGGGGCAGTGGCTGGAGTTTGACCGCGAAACCTGCCAGATCAGCAATCACGACGCCGCCAACAAGCTGGTGAGGCGTGACTATCGTGATGGCTGGAAGGTCGAGGGGCTCGGTTGACCTCGCTTGGTCCATCCACCGGACCAGGAACTTCCACTGGTCGCAGCACTGCCTCAAGGCGCAAGGTCAGCGCATGAGGTTCATCGTTGCCTGCCTGCTGATCACAACCTTTCTTCCTGCCGCCGAGCAGGTCTTTTTTGCCTTTGATGACCACAACATCGCCTGGCAGCACAATCTGAAGCTGACCCTCGAAACGGCTCAAAAGCACCCCGCAAACCCCGTTTTGCGCAACGGCCCTCCCGGATCGCCGGATGCAGGTCACGCCATCCTCTACGGCACCGTTTTGAAGCAGGGTGACACCTTCCGCATGTGGTATCTCGGCATGCACGAGCCGGAGATCGTCAAAGGACAGGCTCCCGGCTGGTGGAGGCCGATGTGTTACGCGGAGAGCAAGGACGGCGTGACGTGGACGAAGCCGGAGCTCGGGCTCGTGGACTTCAACGACAGCAAAAAGAACAACATCTGCCTCATCGAGGGCGATCCGCATTCTATGACTCGCGTGAATGATTTCCTCAGTGTGCTTTACGAGCCAGACGAGCCTGATCCAGCGAAGCGCTACAAGTGCGCCTACATTGCCCACATGCCGATCGAAGATGTAAAGGGTGGTCGCAGCAAAATCGGCCCGAATGAAAAGCGCTGGGGTTCGTTTGTCACAGCGACGAGCGCGGATGGCCTGACGTGGAAGTGCGTGGGTGATCGCCCGGCCAACGCGGGAGGCGAGCGCTTTGAAGTGAGCGGTTTGTATCGCTTCGGCGATTTCTACTATGCCACCGGGCAACTGCTGAGCCCCTGGTCGTGGCGGCCGGATGGCAGTGACATCGGGCGTGAC
>CALDGV010000062.1 GCA_937941745.1 uncultured Prosthecobacter sp.
CCGCTCAGCGCCCGCGAGGTCCAGTCCCACGGCCTGCTGTTTGAAAAATGGCTGCGCGACACCTTCTTTGGCGGCTACCAGCCCCAGGGCTACACCCAGAAGTGGGACATCCCCGCCAGCGCCAACCCGCACCACGGTGGCATCCCGGCCAACCCCAAGGCCGCGAAGCTTGGCAGCCCCATCGGCCTCGGCGATGCCATCCGCCAGTGGGAGATCCAGGAGCCCTTCCTCCTGATTGTCGGCTTCTGGGAGCAGGCCAGCCCGACACACAAGCGCTGGGTCAACGTCCAGGCCGTGCGGGTGGAGCCCGCCCAGTGGCGGCGGCTCTGGGGCGGCATCCAGCGCACGCACCTCGACCGCCTGAACGCCATCATCAAAGACAGGTCCCTCAGCCTCGAAGAGGCCCGCGCCCAGGTGCAGGTGCTCAAGGCCCAGGAGCCCTACGTCTCCGCCCTCATCGAGCTGAATCCCAAGATCGACCGCAGCCAGCGCAGGCTCCAGTGCAGCCTGAGTTTTCAGGCCTTCTTTGACCACTTGGTTCCCGGCGCAGAGCGCGGACCGCAGGCACAACCCGCCGTCTTTGGCGTCCCCATCCCAGCCCGCTTCACCTCCGCCCCGCGCCAGATCACGCCGGAGCAGCGCTGAGGCCCCTCAGCGCTGGCATTTCGGGCAGAAAAAGGTCGATCGGTTACTCATCACCACCCGCCGCACCTTCGTCCCGCACACCCGGCAGGGCTCCCCTTCCCGGTCATACACCCTCAGCGTCTGCTGAAAGTAGCCCGGCTCGCCCTTCTCGTTCACAAAATCCCGCAGCGTCGTGCCGCCCATCTCGATGCTGGCCGCCAGCACCTCCCGGATCGCCGCCGCCAGCCGGGCTAGGCGCGGCTTCGTCACCTTCCCCGCCGGCTTTTCCGGGTGGATGCCCGCCATGAAGAGCGCCTCGCAGGCATAAATGTTCCCCACCCCCACCACCGTGTGGGCATCCATGATCACCGCCTTGATCGGCGCGGCCCGGCCCGCACAGGCCCGGTGCAGCACCTCCGCATCAAAGGCCTCCCCCAGCGGCTCCGGCCCCAGGTCCCGCAGCAGCGGGTGCTGCTCCGGCTCCCCCTCGATCCACAGCGCCGCCCCAAACCGCCGCGGATCATGCAGCCGCACCTGCCGCCCCTGGTCCGTCGTCAGCGCCAGATGGTCGTGCTTCTTCCAGGGCAGGGCCGGGTCACTCACCCGCAGGCTGCCCGACATGCCCAGATGCAGCAGCAGCGTGCCCCGGAGGCAGGAAAACAGCAGGTATTTCCCCCGCCGCGTGCCGCCCGTGATCCGCTGCCCCTCCAGCTCATGCACCGCATCCGGCACAGGCCAGCGCAGCCGCGCCTCCCGCACGATCACCTCACGCACCACCCGCCCCACCAGGTAGGGGGAGACACCGCGCAGCGTGGTTTCGACTTCTGGGAGCTCAGGCATGACGCAGAGCCCTTTAATGCAGCCCGCCCGGATTGCCAGCACGGCCTCCGCTCACCGCTTTTCCCAGTCTGCCAGGGGGGCTCAGTAGGTCAGGAAGGCTCAAAGGCCATGACAGGAGCACGGGGAATGCTTTCAGCCCCCGTTCGGGGGGCTGCCAAGGGTGGAAGGCTCACGGCGCCATGAAGTTCCGGTGCGCCGCAAACACTGCGCCGCGCGTTGTTTCTAGCCCCCGAGCTTGGGGCGCTTGCCGAATTTGCCAAGCTTGCTCGGCTTCAGGCCACCCATGCCGGGGAACATGCCTTTGGGCATCGGGGGCATCTTGCCACCGCCGCCCATCATGCCGGCCAGGCCGCCAGGCCCGCCGCCGCCCATGAGCCCGCCAGCCAGGGCGGACATCATGCCCTTGTTCCCCATGAGCTTTTTCATCATGTCGAACTGCTGGAGGAGCTGGTTCACCTCCACGACGGGGCGGCCGCTGCCCTGGGCGATGCGCTTGCGGCGGCTGCCGTTGAGGATTTCGGGCTTCTGACGCTCCTTGGGCGTCATGGAAAGGATGATGGCCTCGGTGTGCTTGAGGCGCTTGTCGTCCACGCCGGGCATGTTTTTCAGCGCACCCATGCCGGGCAGCATGCCCAGGATGCCCTCCAGAGGCCCCAGGCGCTTCATGAACTTGAGCTGGTTGAGGAAGTCCGTGAAGTCGAACTTGTTCTCCTCCATGCGGCGCATCATGGACATGGCCTGCTTCTCATCGATTTCCTCGGAGGCTTTCTCCACGAGGGTGACGATGTCCCCCATGCCGAGGATGCGCTGGGCCATGCGTTCGGGGTGGAAGACTTCGAGCTGGTCCACCTTTTCGCCGACGCCGATGAACTTCACGGGGCAGCCGGTGACCTGACGCATGGAGAGCAGGGCGCCGCCGCGGGCGTCGCCGTCCAGCTTGGTCATGATCAGGCCGGTGATGGTGACGGTCTCGTGGAACTTGGTGGCCACGCTCACGGCCTGCTGGCCGGTGGCGGCATCGGCCACGAGCAGGGTCTCGCGCGGCTGCACGAGGTCGCGCACCTGCTTCAGTTCGCTGAGCAGTTCATCATCCACCTCCTGGCGGCCGGCGGTGTCAAAGATGGCCACGCCACCGCCCTGCTCCTCCACCCATTTGAGGGCGGCCTGGGTGGCGCGCACGGGGCTGGTCTCTCCGGCAGGCGGCACGCAGACGGGCACGCCGAGTTGCTGGCCGAGCACCTGCAACTGGGTGATGGCAGCGGGACGATAGAGGTCCAGTGCGATGAGCAGGGGACGGCGGCCCTGCTTTTTCAGCCAGGAGGCGAGCTTGGCGCTGGTGGTGGTCTTCCCTGCCCCGTTCAGGCCGACGATGAGGATGCGCTGGGTCGCGGCGGTATCGAGCTCGATGGCACCTCCGCCGAGGATCTTGGTCAGTTCATCGTGGAAGATCTTCACGATCATCTGCCCGGGGCTGACGGTGCGCAGCACCTCCTCGCCCTTGGCACGCTCGGTGACGGCCTGAATGAGGTCCTTGGTGACCTTGAAATCCACGTCCGCCTCCAGCAGCGCGAGGCGGATGTCCTTCATCGCTTCGGCGATGTTGGATTCGCTGATCTTGCCGAGGCCCCGCAGCTTGCGGAAGGCGTCTTCGAGTTTGTCGGTCAGAAGAGAAAACATGGGACGGAAAAGGGGGAGGATGGATGTGGCGCAGAAATCGCCCCCCGGCAAGGGCGGGACGCCTGCCCCCTCCCGCCGCCCTCAGGCCGCCGCCTGGACCAGGGAGTGGGCCGCCATCTCCGCCGCCATGTCGGGGGAGGGCTTGAAGGCGGGCTCCTTGCTGGGGCGAATGTGGGATTTGTCGTTCAGGAAGGTGATGAGGTGCTCGCGCAGCTCGTAGTA
>CALDGV010000063.1 GCA_937941745.1 uncultured Prosthecobacter sp.
TCCGAAAAACTTTTTGGGTTTTACCAGGGCCTTGGCATCAATACCTCCCGACATTGTCCGTCCCTTACCGCCCATGAGTGCGTTGTAGCCGCGGGCAAGACGAGTCAGCGAGTCGAGCAGAATCACCACATCCTTGCCCATCTCAACAAGGCGGCAGGCACGCTCACGAACGAGTTCGGCCAGCTGACAATGTCTTTTGGGACTCTCATCAAAGGTGCTGCTGTAAATTTCACAGCCACTCACCGACTCCTCGAAATCCGTGACCTCTTCTGGGCGCTCATCGAGAAGGAGAATGATCAGAGATATCTCCTTGTGATTGTTGACGATGCACTTGGCAATATCCTTGAGCATCATGGTCTTACCCGAACGCGGAGAGGCGTTGATCAAGCCACGTTGACCTTTGCCAAGAGGGGCAATGAGATCCATGATCCGTGCTGACACCGGGCAGACTGCCTTGGGAAGCTCCAGAATGATTCGCTGCTTTGGAAAGGTGGCGGTCAGCTTCTCAAAGTGAACAGGCGCCTGGTAGACGTCAATTTCCGTGTCATCGACATGCGTAATGCGGTCAATGGCAAGGTATTTGTCCTTGTCTTTTGGTGCACGCGCAATGCCGCGAACCCGGTTCCCTGGGCGAAGATTGAATTTCCTAACCAGGAACAACGGCACGAAAACATCCTCAGGAAGCGGAGAAAAACTGAACGATGGATACTTGATCAGACCGAAGTTTTCACTGCCAATTTCAAGAATGCCATCCACCAGAACTTTCGTCCGATGATCTGCCATCCAGGACAGCAGATCATAAATCAGCTGGTGCTTGGTGCGTGCGGCATTGATTCTGAAATTGACGCTGGCAGCCAGTTCATGAATCTGCCCGAGACTCATTCCATGCAGTGAATTGAGCGATATTTCGGCAGGGAATGGAGGCTCCGGAAGCGGGAAAGCAGCACGCTCCGAGTTTGAGGACTCGGACAAAGGTCCCGTTGTTGGTGCTGGCTGCTCAAGAACAGGTGCTTCCCCCTCCCCTGATGGCAAAGTCTCAGGCAGCGTACAAGCACCCATGGGTGCTTCGCTGTTCATGGAAGGAGAGGATTCGGGAGAGTCTGTTGGATTCATGCGAGCCGAAGGCGTCTTGCCAGTGTAAGCACCTGCATCTCGAGAGCACTCAGGTCACCATCATTCCAAATGACCACGTCTGCCCTGTCAATCTTAGCTTCGATGGGCCACTGAGACCTGAGAATGCGCTCGATCATTGATTCATCGAGGCCTCGACGTTCCATCAGCCGCCTAGTCTGTATTGTACGGCTGGCAACCGCAACAATGACCAAGTCTGCTTCAACTGTCCCCCCTATTTCATAGTAAAGGGGCACCTCTGCAAGGAAAAGTTGCTCCCCCATTTTGAGAGCGTCGGCTCGTGATGATTCCAATTCTGCCAGGACAAGGGGGTGGATGATGGCTTCCAACTGCCTGCGAGCTGAACTGTCGTTGAAGGCAATTTCACGTAAAACCGCTCGATTGATGGATGCACTCCCGCCTCCTTCACCTACAAGCACGTTGGAACCAAAAGATTCGACGAGGCGGCTTTTCACCTCGGACTGCTCCAGCAAGCGCGCAACACATTCATCCGATGAAAACGAGCGCCCAGCACCCACATGTCGCATCAAAGCCTCTGAAACAGCACTTTTGCCACATGCAACACCACCCGTTACAACCCAGGAAATCATAAAAAAAAACAAAAAAGAGGCAGGAGAACAACGCCCCCTGCCTCCTTCTAGCTATTGTTTCAATCTCAATCAGTTGCCGATGGACGGGAGGAGAGCAGGGTCAGCACCCTCGTTGGCCGATGCGTCACTTTGAGTCGGCTTGATGCGCTGACCAGCCGGGTCGATCAAGACAGCTGTCACAAAGATCATCAAATTACGCTTAAAGTGATCTTCGACCTCAGAACGGAACAGACGTCCCATCAGAGGAAGGTCGCCAAGGACGGGCAGCTTATCTTCGACATCCTGAACGTCTTCGCGGATCAATCCACCGAGAGCGACCGTCTGACCATCCCAAACGGTCACAGAAGTGGTGACTTTGCGTGTCGAGAAGATCGGCTGGTTGATCACGTTGGGTGTGAGCTCAACGCGAGAAGCAGGCTGAAGAACACCACCGATGAAGCTTGCAGGTGTGACGCTGTAAATCGGGCTGCCATAGTTCACGAAGCCGTCGAACTCTGTCACTTCAGGGAGAAGGTTGAGGTCGATCGAGCCATTCTCACCAATCACTGGGTCCACTTCCATTCTGACGCCAACAGGCCTCATTTCGAAAGCAGTAGGTGTCGTTGGGGTGACCGGAATGGAGGTAGGTGTCGTGTTACCAACGCCTGCACCACCACCACCGCCGTTGCCACCGACGTTCGTCGGGATCTGAGGAGGATCGAATTCGGTCGGATAGATGAACTCGCGAATGACTTCCACAGTGGCTTTCTGTCCGCCTTTGGTCGTCACGCTTGGAGCACTCATGAGGTCCACGCCCTTCTTCTGTGCCAGGGCGCGAATCACCATGCCGAACTGCGGGTCAGTGAAAATGCCTGCAACAGAGAGAACACCAGGAGCAACCGTATCAGCAGTCGCGTCAACGGGCGTGAAGAGCGAATCAATGCTGTCACCGCGGATCGCGCGAGCACCAGTCCTAAGCCCACGAGTCACCGGAGCGACCTGACCAGCCGCCACCAAGTCGGCAACGCCGCCAGTGTAGTTTACACGACCACCCCAGTTACCATTGGTGCCACCACCAACAACCACATTGTCCGCAGTCATGCCAAGTCCACCAAGCAGCCAATCAAAGCCAAGCTCATCGGTGTTTTTCTGGGTAACTTCAACAAACTTGGTGGTGATGTACACCTGTTTGGTGATCTGGTTTCGAATAGAATCCACGAAGGATTCGACGAGGTCCAGGTTAGGCTGAGTGTTTTTGACGATCAGCTGAGACGTAACCTTGTTGAAGACGGCGGTAGCACCTTCGGGGAAGGGGATGCCCTGGGCCTTCAAAATTTCAAGGGCACTCTGACGCTTGATCAGACCAGAAGCCGGAGCGGCGCCACCACCTGCAGCAAATGGATCAGCGGGAGCAGCAGGAGCAGCAGCATCAGCGCTGGCACCACCACCCATGGTTTCGAAATCCGGCGGAACTTTGTAGATGCGGGTGAACTGTTCTGTCGTCGTCTCTGTGACGGGAACGATCAGGACGGCAAACGGCTCAACCTTGAACTTCATTCCGGCAAGCTCAGTGACGTAACGAAGAGCTTCAGTCATCGGCACATCCTTCAAGTCAAGACTGATGGATGCGGTTGGAGCATCCGATCCGGCCTTGAGAATGATGTTTACACCTTTGCGGGCGGGATCTGTTTCAAAGGTGTCCAAGTCGCGGCTTTTGACGCGAAGGAACTCGACAGCCTCATCAATGCTGGCTCCAGAAAACTGAACCTGCGGGAAGACGATCTGCTGCATCTTCTGGCTCAGATAAACTGTCGGAGCCTTGGAGCCAGTGGATGTGCTCTCCACCTGAAGACCTTTAACAGCAGGTTTATGCTCCCAAGCCTCTGTGACCATGTTCAGCATGCGTGAACGCTGATGATCGTAAGCGGTCTTGAGATATTCCCCACGCTTTCTTTCGGCCAACTCCATGCCACGGCGGGCAGCGGTGTTGTAAGGATCAATGCGAAGAACATCTTCATATTCTTCGAGAGCCTTGTCATAGTTGCCGATCTCAACAGAGCTGGCTCCAAGCAGCAGGCCTTTTTTCACCTTGTCCACGTTTTCAACGTGCTCAGGCGTGAGTGCGGGAGGCCAGCGATCAGGGTCATCGAGTTGAGCTGCAAAAAGCTGCGCCTTCTTGTGTCCTGGAACAGCGCCCTGAGCTTCATCCAGCAGCTTGCGAGCACTCACATAGTCGCCCTTGGCCGCTTTCTCACGAGCCACGACCACAGCACAGTCGGCGAACTTGAGATTGGCGAGATCACGCCAGTCTTGAATGAAGGGAGCATTAGGCAGCTGGTCGAAGATTTCCTTGGCTGCACGATACTGAGCAAGCGCCCCTTCATGATCCCCTTGCGCAAAGAGTTCATCACCCTTCTCCATGGCCTTTTGGGCATCTTGAATACGAGCCAGACGGCGGGCGATTTCACGCTCGGCAATGCCAGAAACGCTGCCAGGAGCGCTGCCATCGCCAGCATAAACGTGCAGCGATGCCATGGGCATGGCAGCTGCGATCATCAGTGCTAATGGTTGTTTAGTCATTCGGGAGATTGGGGACATAAATGGAGCGAAAGAGTAAAAATTGGCGATGAACGGCGGTGTTTAGCAGGTTTGGTGGAAATTTGGCGAGATGTTTTTTCGCTTTTTAGGGGCTTTTCAGCCTTTTTTCACAGTGATCGGCTCTCCAGCGGCATTGCCACCTTCGACAGGCACAATCGTGGCTTGGTTTTCTTCAATTCCGGTCACTTTGAAAGTCACGCCCAAGCCAGGGATCTGGAAGGTTTCACCCTCGCGAACTTTGCGGATTTCGGGATTGCCGATTCTGAACTCGAACTCGGCCTCGTAATCCGCAAGATTGGTTTCCTGACCTTTAACGAGAACGAATTCGCGTTTTGTGGAGATATCCAGGCACTTCAACTCGGAGACATCTGTTTCAAGTCCTGTGGTCGGGTTTTTCTGAATCTTCTGAGCAAACTCCAGCGCCTTGAACCGGGAAGGAGCGTTCTTGTCGAAGGTCCATTCATCGCCAGGCGAGACAAATTTGCTGGCCTTGGGCTCTGGCTTGATTCTCTGGACCTGGTAAGGTGCGGAGGTGCTGTTGAGCTTGATGATGTAGTCGTGAGTGATGCGCTGCTTGAGGAAGAGCTTTTTGGTCACCGGAGGGTGAGATTGGGCATCACGAGGATTGGTCTTGTCGGTAAATTCTTCCAGGTTGCTGAATCCGTCACCATCAGGATCAAGGTCTCCGACATTGGGAGATTCGATGTTGGGCAGGTCGTTCTTGACCAAGTATTCGTTGGTCATCGGCGGCCTCAGGATTGGATCCGGCATCTGAAGGTCAAAAAGCTGATCGCCCTTCTGAAGCAGAAGAACAGATTTATTCAGCGGCACAGGCTTGCCGTTGATGACCGGGGACACCCAGTTCACCTTTTCCATCAAGCGCTTCAGGATCTCATTTACAGCCGCGGTAGGCGGTGGGTTGAGGTTCGATTTGGCGGCCACTTGCTTCAAAGCCAGCCGGTCCTGCAAGCCTTGGCTGTCCCAGACCATGTAACCAACGGATGCAAACGCCAGGATGGCAGCCAGCACCAGAAGGGTCTTCTCGTAATTTCCATTTTTCTTCTGCATGTTCAAAGCGGGGGGAAGTTACAGGCTTAACGACTTGCGGAGGCAGTCTGCGGAGGGAGGAATTTGACGAGATCCAATTCTAGGAAGGCGCGCAGTGTTTCGCGCCCAAGCACAACCTGCGAATCAGCAGGTGCAGGTTGAACGCCGGAAGCAGGTTTGCTTCCTTCGGCACCCTCAGCAGGTGCAGCAGCATTCGGGTCGGCAGCGCCAGATTCACCGGGCGCAGCCAGAGTGCTGCGAACGGGGCCAAGCTGGGCTTCATTTTCGATTCGAAGAAGGCGCACCACCGTAAAGAAGGGCATTTCCGAGGGGCTGGCAAAGGCGCTGAGCAAGCTCTGCAGACCCGCCTGATCCGTGCGGATGGTGAGACGCACCTGACGGCGTTCGGTAATGCTGGGGGCCTGAGCAGGAGCTGCTGCGGCACCGGCACGGCCACCGCGTGTGGCCGATGGACGCGATGCCTGCTGCTTGGCGCGGTCTGCATCCCCCTTCTCAGAGGCAAGCTGCGAGCGTTCCAGCAGGTCAACCGCCTTAACGCCACTCTTCAACGTAAGTCGCACGATTTCATCCACTGCATCTACATAAGTGGACAGTTCAGAAGCCACCGCATCAGACTTGGGCAACTCGCTCAGATACTGGTCGAATCCAAGGTTGAACTCGGCAGGAAGGCGGCCGGCACCCACCTTTTTGACCTCAGCCACCTTGCTTTTCAGCTTGGCCTGAAAATCGGTGTTGGTAATCGGCTTGTCCTCAGGCTGAAGAGTGTAAAGGACCTTGGAGAGCTTCCCGACGGAAGTTCCATATTCATCCACCAGAGCCTTTTTCTGGGCCAAGTTTTCATCGGTTGGAGCCAGTGGCTGGCTTTTCAAGTTGGCCAGACTGGTGTTAACCGAGTCAAATTCCTCCAGGGCACTCCCTGCGGCTGACCATGCGTTGAAGAGAACGACTCCGAGTCCCACCACGCCGGCTCCTGTGAGGCCAAGAATGGCAGCCGGCACCTTGTTGTCTTGTATCCAGCTCATTAGTCTTTGAATTTCATGGGCTGCTTGAGGGGCAGCTTGATGTTGAAAGTGTAGGCATGACGGTCTTCCTCAATTCCCGTCTGCGCAGTGACCAGTTCGGCGCGCTTGGCCTCAAAATCCTGAATATCAAACCACGGAAGCTTGGCTAGCGCGGCTGCATATTTGTAAACGATCTGCTCTCCCTCATCATTCTTGCGGTAGAGACCTTGAATCTGGATCGAATACACCGGCTGCGCACCCGCAGTGGTTTCACTCTTTTTGTCCCCCTGGGAATCCCCCCCCTGAGCAAGCAACTGAGGCGTGATGGACTTCCCATCTTTCAAGGGCTCGATGACAGTGAGCCAGATCAAGTCGTTCTCAAACTTTGCATTGAGGTCGTTAAGAAGACGCACCCAGTAGGAGCGCTCAGCAACAGCTTGTTCAAGCTGGCCGCTCAGAGCCGTCCATTGATTTTGTGCACCATCAAGAGTCGCAATCTGCGAGCCGAGCGCCTGGAGGCGGCTGTTTTCCTGACGCATTGCAGCCAGCTTCTCCTGAACGACACGCTCCGTATTTTGGAAGTAGGCAATGCCTGCACCGAGGGATCCCCAAAGCACCAACGCCGACAGGAGAAGGGCTGGTGTTCTGCGGGCAGCATCTCTTGCGTTCGCAATAGCGGTGGGCACGAGTTCCACCTCACTCGGACACCCGCCCGAAGAACGCAGGGCAAGTCCAACGAGTTCACCAAGGAATGGAGCATCTGCATTGGCTACATCAGTTTTGACGGAACGATCAAGCTGAACCCCGCGTAGTGGATTGAAGATTTCGACCGGCAGTTTCAACTTCTCCTCAAGGAAGGAAGCCATGTTGCCAAGAAGCGCCCCACCGCCACAAATAAAGACACGTTTGGGCTGAGAACCGCCCTGCTGGCTGCGGTAGGCGGTGATTCGGCGCATGATCTGCGTATGCAGATTGCTGGCGGCATTGCGAATGACCTTGGAGAGAGCGGCGATCTCAGGGTCAGCATGATCCTGCACAGCACCACCGGGTGCCACAAAACCGCGAGCGCACTTCTGGGCCTCCGCTTCTCCGAATCCGATTCCAAATTCCTTGGAGACCGCCGAGGTAATGGAAGCTCCGCCCACGAGGAAGTTCGCGATGAAGAATCTGCCCTTCTCAACAAACACAAGGTTGGTGGAGCGAGCACCCAGATCAATCACCACGCTGGGTTCATCGACATCCGGATAGCTGTAACGGAAGGCATTGTAGAGTGCCAGAGGAGCCACATCGACACCGCTCGTCAGGGCCTTTGCCGCAGCAACCTGATCGTTGATCTCATTCAAAGCGTCCGACTTCATGGCGACCAGCACCACTTCGGTCTCGCCCGAACCATCGTTGGCAAACTCGTAGTCCCAGACAACTTCATTGATTGGGAAAGGGACATTCTGACGTGCCTCAAATTCCACAATTTGGGCCACACGATCATCCTGAACCGGCGGAAGCTTGACAAAACGATTGAAAACCGTGTGCCCGGCAACGCAATACCAGACGGAGGAGCCTTTGAGCTTGAGCCTTTCAACCAACTCCTGAAGGGCAATTTTGAGCTGAGGAATGCGAGTGGCGTCCACCGTGGGATCACCGGGCATGTCAACAAACTCATACTTTTTCAGGACGAGATCTCCTCCCGCTTTGGAAAAGATGGCCCCTGAGAGGCGCTGTGACCCCAGGTTTAGAACTGCGATGCTTTTACTGTCAGCCATGCCGGAATGAAAAGGTTAACTGAAATGTTGGGGAGGGTTTCGAAACTCCGTGACTCACTTGTTTTTCACGCCGACATCGTAATCCCCCCAGAGGATGCCGAAGGGAGTGTCTTTCTTGGCGAGCATGACATTTTCGTTGATGGAGAGCTTGGTCGTGTCTTCCCACCATGTCTTGCCAGTGCTGGATTCACCAGCGACGCGCTGCCCATCGACGATCACCTCAACACCCCAAGCCTTGAGGTCGCTGCCTGCAGTAAATCCATCTTTCTGCAGGACTCGGCGCAACGTGGCCGGGGCAACAAAGGCCAGGGCATGGCAACGCTCCGAGGCAGGGATGTCAACATACTCAAAGGTACCTTTCAACACCTGGAAGCGGTTGTCGGAGGTGGTTCCGTTCATGCCAAGGTAGTAATGAACCGTCATGCTCGGAAGGCTGCCGCTACGGCCACCGGCCGCTGGAGGAAGTTTGATGTCAAACTCCATGTCCACTTCCAGCCAGTCTTTCGGACGCCAATTCTTGTCAGGGACGTTTCCTGCCTGGAACTGCGGCGTCTGAATGTTGCTGATTTTGGGGGCCTTGATGTCCACTTTCACGGCTGGAGCCGACTGGCCAAAAAGGCCTGCAGTTCCCAGGGAGACTGCGGCAAAAGCAAAGAGGAATGACTTCATGGTGGATTTGGGGGGAGATCACGACCCTTGGAAAAGCGAACCGACGAGCTTTTGAACCGGGCCGTGAATTAATTCTGTTTTATTCGCAAACCTTGGCGGGCATCAAGATTTGATTGCAAGAAAGTCACGAAAATAGGCGATCGTCCGCGTGATACCCTCCTCGAAATCCACCTTCGGCTCCCAGCCGAGGAGCTTGCGGGCCAGCGTGATGTCAGGCTGACGGACTTTGGGATCGTCTGTGGGCAGTTCCTTGTGAATGATCGGCAGATCCACTCCAGTGTGCTTCAGGATCGCCTGGGCAAATTCCAAAACGGTCATTTCACGAGGATTTCCGATATTGACCGGCTCATGATAATCACTCTGTGAGAGGCGGAAAATGCCGTCGATCAAGTCCGAGACATAGCAGAAGCTGCGCGTCTGCGACCCATCTCCGAAAACGGTCAGTGGCTTTCCCTGAAGGGCTTGACCAATGAACGCCGGAACCACCCTCCCGTCTTCGAGACGCATCCGCGGACCATAGGTGTTGAAGATGCGAACAATCTTGGTGTCCACCTGGTGTGCCCGATGATAGGCCATCGTCATGGCTTCGGCGAAGCGTTTTGCCTCATCATAGCAGCCGCGCGGCCCGATCGGATTCACATTGCCCCAGTAAGTCTCCTTCTGCGGATGCTCCAGGGGATCTCCATAACATTCGCTGGTGGAGGCGATGAGGAAGGTGGCCTTTTTCTCTTTGGCCAAACCAAGGGCATTGTGAGTGCCCAGCGAGCTCACCTTCAGCGTCTGGATAGGGATCTGCAGGTAATCGATGGGGGAGGCAGGCGAAGCAAAATGGAAAATGAGATCCACCTGACCCGGAAGATAGATGAACTTGGTGACGTCATGCTTGATGAAGTCAAAGTCGGGATTGCCGGCCAGGTGCTCAATGTTGCGGACATTGCCTGTCACAAGATTGTCCATGCCGATGACCTTGTAACCCTCGGCCAGAAGGCGGTCGGTGAGGTGGGAACCGAGGAAGCCGGCGGCTCCAGTAACAACGGCAGTCTTTTTGGCAGGCATGTGATGAAATAAGTTTGGGGGAAGAGTGGATACTGTGACTTTTCCCGAACCCCGGCAAGCCGGAAGCCGAAAGAATTGCCGGATGGCATCAAATTCATCTTTGGCTGAAACCAACCCCAAGACAGTCTGTTGAATGGCGGCATGACTGTCGCTAGCTTAGCCGGTCCTCTTCCTTACTTTGCCATGCCGGAACCGGAACGGCCCGTTCTCCCAGCCTCCTCCATGCCCTCCGGCACGGAAGAAGCTTCGTCGAATGACGAGGAAAGCGTGCGGTTGATGCTGCTCGTCAAGCATGGGGATGTTCAGGCTTTTGAAAAGCTCGTCGAACTTCATCAGGAGATGATGATCGGCGCCGCTGCACGAATGTTGGGAAATCTCGACGAAGCTCACGACATTGCCCAGCAGGTGTTTCTCAGGGTCTGGAAAAGCGCTCCGCGGTATGAACCCAGCGCAAAATTCACGACGTGGCTGTTCACCATCATGCGAAACCTCGTGTTTAACGAGTCTCGGCGCCGCTCACGCCGCAAAGAGATCTCGCTCGACCAGGTCACCGAAGATTCTGAAGGGCCGCAGAGGCAGTTTGCCGACATCACCTCCCCCTCTCCAGACCAACTCACTCAGCAGGACGAACTGGAGAAAGCCCTGGACAAGGCGATCGCAGCGCTGCCCGAAAAGCAGCGCCTAGCCGTCGTGCTGCGACGTCACGAGGAGATGCCCTATGAGCAGATCTGCGAGATTCTCAAGATGTCACTCCCGGCTGTGAAAAGCCTGCTTTTTCGGGCAAGGGCAGAGCTGCGCAAGCAACTGGCGGCTTATCTTGATGATGCTTCCGAAGCTTGAAGACACCACGTGAAGAATGGCGGCCTGTTATTAGTGAACACGTAAAGTTGCAAAACTCCAAAACAACTCCGAAGCAAAAGCCAGTTATCATGAACTGGCGACCCCTACGGGAATCGAACCCGTGTCGCATCCGTGAAAGGGATGTGTCCTAACCGCTAGACGAAGGGGTCAAGCTCCGGTTGAGCGGGCAGCGAGATTGCCGCACAAAGATGATTTCGCAAGGGAAAAGATCGCTTTATTTACGTTTACGCTAAGCTTTGCCAGCCATGACCTCTTTTCGCACTCACCATGCCCTGCTGTTTCTTGTTTTCAGCACTTCATCCATCCTTCATTTAAATGCGGAGGAACCTGCGAAGACTGGCGCTGTGACCAAGGAGGTCAAGACCGCTGCCGGTGACAAAGAGAAATCGGAAAAGCCTGCTGCTGACAAGAAAGCCGTCACGGATCACAGCCTTGTTCTCAATGGCGAGAAGATCGATTACACAGCGACCGCTGGCACCTTGGCACTCAAGGATGCGGAAGGAAAAACCACGGCTGACATTTTCTACATCGCCTACGTCAAAAAGCCGAGCGGTTCCGCGGCCCAACGTCCGCTGACCTTCTCGTTCAATGGCGGCCCGGGCTCTTCCTCAGTCTGGATGCATCTTGGCCTGCTCGGCCCCAAAAGGGTGAAGCTGCGCGACGACGGCTTTGCCGTGCCTCCGCCTTATGAACTGGTGGAGAACGAGTATAGCCTCCTGGATGAGACGGACCTTGTCTTCATCGATCCCGTCGGCACAGGTTTCAGCCGTGCAGCCAAGCCTGAAGAAGCCAAAAACTTTTTCGGCATCAACGAGGACGCCCGCAGCATTGCTGAATTCATTAGGCTCTACGTCACCACTCATGCCCGCTGGCCCTCGCCCAAATTCCTCATTGGCGAAAGCTACGGCACCACCCGTGCCGCAGCGCTCAGCGGCGAACTGATGCGCACACACCGGCTCAACTTGAACGGCATCATGCTGGTCTCCACCGTGCTCAACTTCCAGACCATCTGGGGCGCCGAGGGCAATGACCTTCCGCACCTGATGTATCTGCCCAGCTATGCTGCCACCGCATGGTATCACAAAAAGCTCCCCGCCGACCTGCAGCAAAAACCGCTCACGGAAGTCCTGAAGGAGGCGGAAGAATTTGCCTCGGGCGATTACAACCGGGCACTACTGCTTGGAATGGGGCTTCCCGCTGCTGAACGAGCCAAGATCATCCAGCGGATGGCCCGCCTCACTGGCCTGTCCGCGGTGTTCATTGAGGCCTCCAACCTGCGGGTTCCACTCCATCGCTTCAATGCCGAGCTACTGCGGGACAAACGACTCGTCACTGGCCGCTTCGACAGCCGGTATACGAACTATGTCCGCGATCCCGTGAGTGAAAGCGCAGAAAGCGATCCCAGCGCCGACGCCATTTTCAGCGCCTTCGCATCCACCTTTCATCATTACCTGCACAGCGAACTGAAGTTTGAGGATGAGCGCCCCTACCATATCCTGGCAAATGTCGGAAAATGGAACTGGAACGCGGAAAACCAGTTCGCCGACGTGTCTGAAACCCTGGCGGAAAGCATGACTGCCAATCCGTTCCTCAAGGTGCACGTTTCCAACGGCTACTTCGACATGGCCACGCCCTACTTTGCCAGCCGCTACACCTTCAACCACCTGCGCATCCCGTCGGACCTGCGCAAAAACATCATTCAGGATGATTACAGCGCCGGACACATGATGTACCTGAACCTCCCCGACTTGAAAAAGCAAAAGGCCGACCTCGCCAAGTTCATCCGCGAGGCCTCGGGAAAGTGAAAGGTGCAGACAATTTAGAAGCTGGGTTTTGAACATGTTGGCAGCCTCGGTGCGTCCAAGCACGCAAGGAGGTCACTATGTCACTCACCCTATCCAGCCACCTAGCAGGAAGGGGGCTTCTTCGCGCTGCGAATGAGGAACAGAGAGCCGGGAGCTGCTCCCCTGCCCTGGAAACGCCTAGAATCGGGCTGGCACTTTCAGCCGGTGGCGCTCGTGGTCTCGCTCACGTGGGAGTCATCCAGGTTCTCGAAGAAAACGGCATCCCCATCACTGCCATCGCGGGCACCAGCATGGGCGCATATGTGGGTTCTGTGTATGCAGCTGGGCTGGATGGTGCCGCCTTGCAGCAGCTTGCCGCTGAGATTTCCGACCGCAAAGCCCTGACGCGCCTGCTCGATTTCGCGATTCCTCCCACCGCCGGCCTCATTCGCGGAAAAAAGCTCCGCAGCCACCTTCAGAAAACGTTGGGTGAAAGGACATTTGCCGATCTGCAACGGCCCCTCATGGTCGTCGCCACCGATTTGGACTCCCTGCAGCCTCATGTTTTCGAGACGGGGCCGGTGGCGGCAGCCGTGCATGCCAGCGCGGCGATTCCGGGAATCTGCACCCCCGTGCACTTGGAAGGGCGACGCTACACCGATGGTGGTGCCGCCGACCCGCTTCCTGTGACCCTGCTCAAGGAAAGGTTCGCACTGGATGCCGTCATCGCGGTCAACGTGCTGCCCACCCATGCTGACCTGTCACGCTGCACGACGGAGTTCCCTCCCCTGCATCAAAAGACCGGCCTCATTTCACGCCTGCTGCGCCCGGTCAACCTGCTGGCTGATGGCAACGTGTTGGACACCTTCCGCCGGGCGCTGATGTGTGCCCAGGTCGAACTGGTGGAAAAAGAGGCCCGTGAGGCAGAGGTTGTGATCCATCCGTTCCACTGCGGCTCAAGCTGGTGCGACTTCGAAAACCATGCGCGCTACATCGAAACGGGCCGCCGCGCCGCCGAAAGGGCACTTCCCGCCATAATGGCCCTGCTTTCCAACCCCAAAACCAGCCCAATCCATCATGAAACTGCTCACCGCCCCACCAACCTGGGATGCGTCGCCGCCTGATGTCTGGCACGACTGGCAGATCCACCGCCTGCGCACCTACCTGAAGGAACGTGTCATCCCCTTCAGCAGCCATTACCGGCGTGTTTTCGCCGAGCACGGACTGCATCCTGACGACCTCATCAGCTACGAGGACTGGGCGAAAGTGCCTTTCACCACGAAAAGTCATCTGACGGTGCCACGAGAGCAGCAGCGGGATTTCGTGCTCATGCCCTCCCAGGAAGCCCTCCGCAAGGAATGGGGCGTGCTCTGGAACGTGCTCGTCCATGGAGCCGAGCATGCCAGGGCCGAACTGGAGGCGGAATTCCGCCCAGTCATGATGACGAGCACCACAGGACGCTCGTCGGAACCCGTGCCCTTCATCTTCACCAAGCACGACATCGCCCAACTGGAGATCGCTGGTCGGCGCATGATGCAGGTCGGAGCCTCCCAGAAAGACTGGAGGCACCTCAACACCTTTCCTTATGCTCCGCACCTAGCCTTCTGGCAGGCTCATCATGCCGGACTTGGCTTTGGCACCTTCATGCTCAGCAGCGGCGGAGGAAAAGTCATGGGCACAGAGGGAAACATCAACCTGATCGAAAAAATCCGTCCAGAGGTGGTCATCGGCATGCCGACCTTCCTCTACCACCTGCTTCGCGAGGCTGTGGAGAGCGGAAAACATTGGCCTCAGCTCCGCAGACTGGTTCTTGGCGGCGAAAAAGTGGCCGATGGCATGAGGGCCAGACTGCTGAAACTGGCCCATGAACTTGGCGCAGAAAGCGTGCACATCATCAGCACCTATGGCTTCACAGAGGCCAAGATGGCCTTTCCTGAGTGCCCGACCCAGCTTGGCGTGAACTCAAGCGGATTCCACCTCAGCCCGGACCTGGCCTTCGTCGAGATCATCAATCCCCGCACCGGCCTGCCCGTGCCCGATGGTCACGCGGGCGAGATCGTCTTCACCCCGCTGGATGCACGCGGCACCGTCATCCTCCGCTACCGCACTGGCGACATTGCCGAAGGTGGTCTCACCTGGACTCCCTGCCCTCACTGCGGCAGACGCTGCCCCCGGATCCTGGGTCCCATCAGCCGGGTCAGCGAGGTCAGGGAGCTGCAGTTCGACAAGATCAAAGGCACCCTGGTGAACTTCAACATTCTTGAGCACCTGCTCGATGACATGAAAGGCATCGCGGCCTGGCAGGTCGAGCTGCGCAAGCACGACAATGACCCTATGGAAGTGGATGAACTCCTGCTGCACGTCACGCCCGAGGCAGGCGTCAACCTGGATGACCTGAGGCACCGCCTTGGGCAGCGTTTTGCCGAGGTCACGGAGGTCCGGCCCAATGAAGTGCTGTTCCATGACCTGGAAGATCTCCGCCAGAGGCTGGGCGTGGGGCGCCTGCTCAAGGAGGTCAAGATTCTCGACATGCGCCCGAAGGCTGATGCGCCGGTCACCGAGCCGGCACTCTCAGCCTGAGCCAGGACGGTCATCAAATCCAGGTTCCAGCGGGAATCACCGTGTCCTTGGGGATCACCACAATGCCGTCACGGATGCAGTATAGCTCGTGATCCATGTTTTCCGGTTTGCCGTGCGGAGTGATCACCGTGTTGTCCCCGATGTGGACGTTCTTGTCGATGATGGCGCGCTCGATGCGGCAGTTGCGGCCGATACCGGGCGCGGGCCGGCCAGGATCCGTCCCAGCAGCTCCCGCATAATAATCCGCGCCCATGATCACCACCTCACGCAGCGTGGTGCCGCTCTCCACGATGGAACGCACGCCTACCACCGCCGTTTCCACATGGGCATCCGTGATGATGCAGCCATCGGAAAGCAGGGCTTCGCGGATGGTCGCGCCATTGATCTTCGTAGCCGGCAGGAAGCGGGCATGCGTGAAGATCGGGGCCAGCGAATCAAAGAAGTCGTACTGCGGCACCAGCTTGCAGAGGTCCAGGTTCGCCTGGAAGAAGCTGCGGATGGTTCCGATGTCCTCCCAGTAGCCCTGGAAGTTGTAGGAATGCACCTTCCGGTCACGGATCGCCGCCGGAATGATGTTCTTCCCGAAGTCCATGTGGTTGTTGTTCAGGCAGTCGATCAGCGTCTGGCGGTTGAAGACATAGATGCCCATGCTGGCCTGATAACGCGGCTCCGCAGGATCCAGCCCCATCTCCAGCAGCGTCTCATCCGGCATCCGCAGGGATTCGAGCACGGCCGGGTCCTTCGGCTTCTCCACAAACTCACGGATGCGCCCACCGGGCTCAGTCCTCATGATGCCAAAGCCCGTGGCATCCCTGGCGTTCACCGGCAGCGTGGCGATCGTCAGCTCCGCGCCAGTCTTGATGTGCTGCGTCATCACCTGGCGGAAATCCATGCGGTAGAGCTGGTCGCCGCTCAGGATCAGATAGTAGTCGTAGTCGTTCTCGGTGAAGTAGCGAAGGTTCTGGCGCACCGCGTCCGCCGTGCCCTGATACCAGCGCTCGCCTTCCGGCGTCTGCTGCGCCGCCAGCACCTCCACGAAACCGCGGGTGAACTGGTCAAACTTGTAAGTTCGCGCGATGTGCCGGTTCAGCGACATGCTGTTGTACTGCGTCAGCACAAAAACCTGCCTCACCCCGGAGTTGATGCAGTTGCTGATCGGGATGTCCACCAGGCGATATTTGCCCGCCAGAGGCACGGCCGGCTTGGCGCGATCCTTGGTAAGCGGGAAAAGGCGCGTTCCAGCACCACCTCCCATGACGATGGCCAGAGTGGAACGGCGAAGGATCGAATCGACGGCTACTGTTTGTGACATGGCAGGTTAGGAGTGTCTGGATTTCCCGGAAAAAACGTTCGGAGGCAAGGCGTTTCCACCAGCGATTGGATGAAACACGCATGCGTGTGCTTCTTTTCCTACTGCCAACCCCACCTCAAGCCATGTCCCCTCTTGTGAATCGCTCCCTCCCGCTTGTTCTCACCGCCCTCGCCCTGCCTGCGCTTCAGGTTCATGCCGCAGTGAATTTTGAAAAAGACCTGCTGCCAGTCCTGCAAAAAAAATGCCTCGACTGCCACAGCGCGCCCACCGTGGTGGACGGCAAGAAGAAGAACCCCAAAGGAGGCCTCCGCCTGGACGCCGCCTGGGCCATGCTCAAGGGAGGTGAAACCGGCCCTTCTCTTGTGCCCAAAGACCTCGCCAAAAGCTACATGTACGAGGTCGTCACCCTGCCCAAGGATGATGACATGTTCATGCCTCCCAAAGGCGACGCCATGACTGAGGCCGAAATTAAGCTGCTCAAGGAGTGGATCGAATCCGGCGCGGATTTCGGCGGCTGGAAGGGCAACATGGAAGGCGCCCCCGCCGAGGCGGCCACCGCAGGTGCCGCCAAGCCTTCCGGCCCTCGTGAACATGAGCTTTTCTATGCCAAGCTCGCTGAAGGACTGAAGCCTGCTGCAGAATCCGCCATTGCCAAGGCCAAGGAAGGTGGAGCCCAGGTCTTCCAGCTCAAGGCAGACAGCCCGCTGCTGCGCGTGGACTTCCTCACCGGCGTCTCCAAGTGTGATGATGCCCGCCTCGCTGCCCTGGAACCGATCAAGGACAACGTCGCCCAGCTCGACCTCGGCCGCACCATCATCACCGATGCCGGATTGAAGACCGTGGCAGGTCTTTCACGCCTCGCCTCTCTCGATCTGCGACAGACCAAGGTCACGGACGCTGGCCTGGAGACGCTGACGAGCCTGAAAAACCTCCGCTCCATCAATCTGTTCGCCACTGGCATCACTGACGCTGGCCTGAAGCACCTCGCCGCCATCAAGAGCCTCCGCACCGTCACCCTCTTCCAGTCCAAGGCCACACCTGCGGGCGTGGCTGAACTGAAGAAGGCCCTGCCCAGCGCTCACGTGACGCTGAAGTAAGCCGCAGCGCACAGCAGCGCTTCAGGAGAAAGATTTGCGCAGGTGGCTGGGCAGGATGCCCAGCGCCTCGCGGTATTTGGCCACCGTGCGCCGTGCCACCTTGATGCCCTGCTTGTCCAGGATCTTGGCCAGCTTGTCATCACTCAGAGGCTTGGCCTTTGGCTCCGTCTTGATGAGTTCCGCGATGGCGTTTTTCACGCTCGTGTTGCTCAGGTCCTCACCCGATTCGGTCTTCACGCCGTGGCTGAAGAAGAACTTCAGCTCAAAGACTCCGTGGGGCGTGGCCATGTACTTGCCCGCGATGGCACGGCTTACGGTCGTCTCGTGCACACCCACCTCGTCGGCCACCTGGGCCATGTTCAAAGGGCGCAGGAAGCCGGTTCCCTTGTCGAGGAACTCCTGCTGATGCGCCAGGATCTGCACGGCGATCTTGTAAATCGTCTGCTGGCGCTGGTGGATGCTGCGGATCAGGAATTTTCCCGAACGAAGCTTGTCTCGGATGTAGTTGCGCACCTCGCTGCTACTGCCGGGCTGGCTGAGCATGTCTTTGTAGGCGTTGCTCAGCCTCAGATGCGGCAGGTCGTCGTTGTTCATCACCGGCACCCAGGCACCGCCCTGTCGCTCCACGATGATGTCCGGCGTGACGTAATTGTTCGTGCTGGCCGTGAAGCGAGAGGCGGGCCGCGGGTCCAGCGTGCTGATGAAGTCCGCCGCGCGTGAAATCTGCTCCACCGGCACGCCCAGCTTCTTGGAGAGGATGGGGTAGCGCTTGTTCGCCAGGTCATCCAGATGCATGTCCACCAGCCGGTGCGCCAGACTCTGCCGCTTCCCCAGGCGCTCCAGCTGGATCAGCAGGCACTCCCGCAAATCGTCGGAGCCCACACCCACAGGGTCAAAGGTCGTCAGCAGGTTCTTCGCCTTCCTCAGGTCATCCAGCGGGATGCCATGCTGGAGGCTCATGTCTTCCACGGGCGTGTTGAGAAAGCCGCGGTCATCCAGGCTGCCGATGAGAAATTCCGTGTTCTTGATCAGTTCGGCATCCGTCACCTCCGCCGTGCGGAGCTGGGAGATCAGGTGCTCCTGGAGCGTCGTGGGCGCCACGATGCTGTCCATCAGGAACTGCCAGCGCTCCTGGTCCTCCGCCGTGCGGCTCGTCTGCGCACGGCTCTGAGCCCAGTATTCCCGCCACTCCTCGTCCATCTGGGAGATCACATCCAGTTCGTCGCGTTCCTCCCGATTGTCCGGATCATCCGGCACCGCATCCTCCAGTGAAACCTCCGGGCTCTCCAGCTCCAGCACCGGATTGATCTCGATCTCCTGCTGGATGATCTGCCTGAGCTCCAGGGTAGGCGCCTGCAGGATCTGCAGGCTCTGCTGCATCTGCGGTCCGATGGCGAGCTTCTGCGTCTGCGTCTGGTAAAGTCCTTGATCTGCCATGGTTGGTTGGGGGCCGCAGTGGATCGGCCACCACCCTTTTCACTGAGGCGTTTTAATTCTCAAGCAAAGACCGGGCCAACTATCGGAAATAGTTTTGTCCTTCTCCTCCCGCACCCTGCCAAGCCTGCTCGCACAGGTCTTGCCAGCACCGCGCCAGATCGCTAGCCTGCCCGCTCCCATGAAGTTTCTGCCCCTCCCCGCCTTCGTTTTTGCCGCTGCGGCACTCGCCGCCGATCCCGTGCCCGCCTTCCAGGGCAGCATCGAGCGCCTCGATCCTGCTCTCGATGCCCTGCTCTCTCCGGATGCACAGATCGAGGTCCTCGCCTCTGGATTCAACTGGTCGGAAGGCCCCGTCTGGAAGGAAGGCGGCATCGTCTTCTCCGATGTGCCGGAAAACACCGTCTTTGGCTGGAAGGAGGGGGAAAAGGCCGCCTCCGTGGTGCTCAAGCCCAGCGGCAACTTCACCGGCGAGGGCCAGGGCTCCAACGGCCTCGCCGTTGATGCTCAGGGCCGCCTCGTTCTCTGCCAGCATGGCGAGCGCCGACTGGCTAGGCAGGAGAAGGACGGCAAGTTCACCGTCCTGGCCGACAACTTCCAGGGCAAGCGCTTCAACAGTCCCAACGACCTCGTGATCAGCAGCCAGGGCACCATCTTTTTCACCGATCCTCCCTACGGCATGAAGAAGGGCACCAGTCCTGATGCCCCCTACCACGGCATTTACGCCGTGCACCCCGTCGCTGGCCAGACCACACCGGCCATGCTGCTCATCGATGACATCCAGTGGCCCAACGGCATCGCCCTCAGCCCCGATGAAAAGACCCTCTACATCGCCGTCTCCGACAAGGACAACACGCGCATCATGGCCTACGACCTCGCCCCCCAGGGCAAGGAAGGCGTCGCTGGCATCATCAACGGCGTCGTGATCCCCAAACCTCGCAATGGCCGCGAGCTCTTCAACGCCCAGAAGCTCAAGTCCGCCGACCGCAAGGGCGGCTGCGACGGCCTGAAGGTGGATTCCCAGGGCAACCTCTGGACCACCGGCCCTGGCGGCGTCCTCATCCTCGACAAAAACGGCCGCCATCTCGGCTCCATCCTCACCGGCCAGGCCACCGCCAACTGCGCCTGGGGCGGCGAGGACAAAAGCACACTCTACATCACGGCAGACATGTTCCTCCTCCGCGTAAAAACCCGCGTGAAGGGCTTCTGATCCGCCCCGCCGCTCATGAAGACCGCCGCCCGTTGGAGCACGCCGCTCGTGGCCCTCACCACGGTGTTCCTGCTCCTCTGCGGCGGCCTTCCGCTCAGCGCCCGCGAGGTCCAGTCCCACGGCCTGCTGTTTGAAAAATGGCTGC
>CALDGV010000064.1 GCA_937941745.1 uncultured Prosthecobacter sp.
AAACAGCTCTGCCCGCGCCTGCTTCAATGCCTCGCTCGCATAGGTGGGGGACGAAACATCGCGTCCAAACACCCTAAAATCGTCAATGAAGCCCCCCTTGAAGCCACGATCCCGGAATCGCTCGCCCAGGCTGATGTTGTCGCCTCCACCTCCTGCGATGGTCTTCGTCAAAGCATCACGAATAACCTCCACGTCGGCCAGTTGGCTGTTCACATACAGTCGCAGACCTGCCGCACGACTGCTGCCATCGTAAGTCACGACCACCTGCGTCCATTCATTGACCTTCAGCGGTTGCTTGGTGCGGATCGAAATCGCATTGCCAGGCCAGAAGTGAATCAGCGACCACTTGAGCCTGCCATCTTCAATCAACAGCTCGTAACCTCGGCTCGCGGCGTCCGTCCACGCTCGTGAGCGATGAAACACAACCGCGCGCTCCTTCACATCGGGCGTTTTCAACCACAGCGACACGCTGAATGGCTCATGGCGTTGGAAATTGCCCAGGGGCGTGTCCACGGGATCATCACCGGTGAATTGAATCGCGTTGCCGATTTTTCCAGGCACGAGCTTGTTCTCTCCTTTGAGCACGGCGGCGGGATCAGGCGGGCCTTTGTCCTTGGCATCATTCTTGGGCTGCGGTGTTGATGGAGGCGAAGGATGCAATGAATCGGCCAGCTTGTTGCCATTCATCTCATCAAACGTGAAATGCGCCAGCTCACCTTGGCTCAGATCAGGCGACGCCTGCGCTTTGCTCGTGCTCGGCTTCTCCAACTCAATCACCTTGGCTTTCAAAGCCGCCATCTTGTTTTTTGTCGGCTGATCCATCAGCATCATCGCCGGAGTTGGTGGGGCAGGGGTGAAGAACGAATACAGCCCGGCTTCGTCGATGTTTTGAAGCATCGAGAACAGCCCATAATATTCTTTCTGCGTGATCGGATCGTATTTGTGATCGTGGCAGCGCGAACACTCGAAGGTCAGGCCAAGGAACGCGGTCGCAACGGTTTGCACACGGTCGGCGACATATTCCACGCGATACTCCTCCTCCACGCTGCCACCCTCGCTTTCCTGCTGATGCAGGCGATTGAAGGCAGTGGCCATGATTTGCTCATCCGTGGCATTCGGCAGCAGATCGCCCGCAAGCTGCCAGGTCACGAACTTGTCATACGGCAGGTTGTCATTGAAGGCATTCACCACCCAGTCGCGCCAGGGCCACACATCACGTTCACGATCCACCTGGAAGCCGTAGCTGTCCGCGTAGCGGGCCACGTCCAACCAGTCCACCGCCATGCGCTCGCCGTAGTGCGGTGAAGCGAGGAGCCGCGTCACTAAATGCTCGATGCTTGATGCTGGATCGAACTGATGCTCGGTGACGAAGGCGGTGACTTCTTCCGGTGTGGGCGGCAGGCCGGTGAGGTCGAAGCTCAGCCGACGAATCAAAGTCTCAGGCGAAGCTTCGGGTTGCATCTTCAAACCACGTTCCGCGAGGCCGCCGCTGACGATCTTGTCGATGCTTTGATCCTTGGTTGCCTCCGGCTTCAAGGAAATGAAGGCCCAGTGGTCCTCATACTCAGCGCCTTCGTTGATCCATTGCTTGAGAGTGGCGATTTCAGCGGGGGTGAGACTGGCGAGTTTCGACTTGGCGGGCGGCATGTGGTCGTCTGGATCAGTCGTCAGAATTCGTTCGATCATCAAACTGGCCTCGGCTCTGCCTGGCACGATGGCCTTGGCTTCAACGGCGGCCTCGCGTTCATCCAGCCGCATGTCGGCCTCACGCTTCTTCGGGTCCGGCCCATGGCAGAAGAAGCATTTGTCCGAGAGGATCGGCCGGATGTCGCGATTGAACTGCAGCTTGGCGGGGGCCGCCGAAAGCAAAGTCGGGATCAACAACAAGGAAAGTGTGACAAGAGGGGCGCGCATCATTGTTTCGAAGTATCTCACGCAAACACCGCCTTCACCACCTTCGGATTCTCCACGCCCGTCAGACGCTGGTCGAGGCCCTGAAACCTGAACGTGAGACGCTCGTGATCGAGTCCAGTCGCCGCGAGGATCGTGGCATGCAGATCATGCACGCTCACTTTGTCGATCGCGGCTTTGAAGCCGATTTCATCCGTCTCGCCGTGGTGGTAGCCGCCTTTCACGCCGCCGCCGCACATCCAGACGGTGAAGGCATGCGGATTGTGATCACGCCCCGGCTGCGCGCCTTTTTGCGCGATGGGCAAACGACCAAACTCGCCGCCCCAGACGATCAGCGTCTGATCCAGCAGTCCGCGCTGCTCCAGATCGCTGATCAGCGCTGCCACAGGCTGATCGCTCTCGTTCGCGAAGCCGCGATGGTTGCCGAGGATGTCCTTGTGGCCGTCCCAGCTCTGCTGGTTCTCCATGCCGCCGCTGTAGATCTGGATGAAGCGCGCACCACGCTCCACCATGCGCCGCGCCGTGAGGCACTGCTTCGCAAAGTGACCGCAATGCTTCTCATTCACGCCATAGAGCTTCTGGATGTGCTCCGGTTCGCTTTTGACATCAATAGCCTCCGGTGCGGAGGTCTGCATGCGGTAAGCCAGTTCAAAGCTCTGGATGCGCGCATTCAGCTCGCTCTCGATGGCCGATCCGGCGAGCGCACCGCGATTCAGCTTCGCCAGTAGATCGAGCTGCGCCCGCTGGCGCTGCGGCGTGAGCGACGCGGGCACCGCGAGGTTGTCGATCGATGCACCCGAAGGCTTCAGCCATGTTCCTTGATACACGCTCGGCAAAAAGCCCGCGCCCCAGTTC
>CALDGV010000065.1 GCA_937941745.1 uncultured Prosthecobacter sp.
GGACGCCTTTGCCTTCGGTGTACTGACGGCGGACGATGTGGCCAGGGCCTTTCGGAGCCACCATGATCACGTTCACGTCCTTCGGCGGGACGACGGTCTTGTAATGAATGGCAAAGCCGTGGGAGAAGAGGAGGGTTTTGCCCTTGCTCAGGTTCGGGGCGATGTCGTTCTTGTAAACGCCACCGATCTTGGTGTCCGGAACGGCCACAAAGATGACATCGGCAGCCTTCACGGCTTCAGCGGTGTCGAGAACCTTCAGGCCTTTTTCTTCAGCCACCTTGCGGCTCTTGGAGCCAGGATAGAGGCCGATGATGACTTTCACGCCGCTTTCCTTGAGGTTCAGGGCGTGGGCGTGGCCCTGGGAGCCGAAGCCGATGACGGCGCAGGTTTTGCCTTTCAGCGGAGCCAGGCTGGCGTCCTTTTCAGTGTAGATTTTCGCGGGCATGTGTTGGTTAGGGTCTGGATATGGGGCGCGGAGATTGGTTCATGCCCCCCCTGAGGTCAAGGAGGAGTTGCCCGGCCTAGCCAAAGAGCCTTACTGGTTACCTGCGGCGGCGGGGCTGGAGGCGGGGTTTTGCGGGAACAGCGGCTGCCAGCCTTTGCGCTTGCCGAGGGGGGCGATGGTGAGGTCGAAATCGCGGTGGCCCGAGCCATTTTCATCGCTCACCCAGCGCGGTCCGGGATCATAACCGGGGTGACTCAGGCTTCTCTGCGGTCGGACCAGTGAGCATTCGATGCCGGCAAGATCGATGAGGGTGTCAAAGAGGTGTGCCCCTGAAAAGGGCGCATGCTGCCGACCTGCAAGCAGCCTCGTCTGAGGCTCGCGCAGCCTGCGTATTTCTGGCGACAGCCAGATGAACATGGGCACATGGAGCACGTCCACGGAGTTGATGCCATGCGCGAAGGGCATCATCAGCGCGCTGCCATCGTTCTCGCCATGGTCAGGCAGGAACGTGAAGGTTGCCGCAGCTCCTGCTTGAGACTCCAGCACCTGGATCAGCTGGTCGATGACATGGTCGGTGAACAGGATGGAGTTGTCATAAGAGTTCTGAAGATGAGTTTTCTGCTCTTCAGTCAGGCGCGGTTCATATTTGGCATTCACACACAGGGATGGATCGGCTGGGAATCGGCCGAATTCAGGTGGGTAGCGGTCCACGTAGCGTGCGTGACTGCCCATGCTGTGGCAGATGATCAGCACCCGTGGCTCCTGCCGGGCCAGCAGATCGCGAACGGCAGGGATGAACTCGGTGTCGAGCGCGGAGGTGTAGCCGCCGCTGGAGGAGGCATCCAGCAGGCCGCTGAGAAAGCGTGCTTCATCAGCATCCTGGGCATAGAGGGAGCTGCTGGTTTCAAAGACACCGGCCTTCTTTTGAGTGCTGAGCCAGTAAACCTTGTAGCCAGCCTCACGGAAGACATTCAGCAGGCTCGGGCTGTGGGGGGCGGCGGGGTGGCAGGTGGCATCCCGGCCGGTCAGCAGCATGGGGACGCTGAGGCTGGTGTAGCTGGCGGGCGAAACCACATCCGTGAAGTCCAGAAGACTGCTCCCGCGGGCATCAAGCTTGGGCGACGTGATGCGCGCATAGCCATGTCTGGAAAAATTGGCATATCGACAGGTTTCCCCAAGCATCAGCAGATGGATCTGCCGGTGATTTTCCAGGTTGGGAGCCCTTTGGACGGTGAAGCTGTGCTGCAGGGAGTTTCGGCGGACCAGTTTCTGACGGGCTTCCCGGCATTTCCAGGCACCGATGCCAATGGAGAAGGGGAATGTCTTCTCCAGGCGCTTGAAGGAAGGTTCCAGGCCATGCGGCAAGCCGATCATGGAGGTTTCGGTGATAGGCAGCAGCAGCGCCAGCGTGCCGATGCCGGCCTTTTCCAGGCCCTGGAACTGGAAATTGGCTGGCACCCAGCGCCGAACCATCCAGCGCAGTCCCAGAATCAAAAGCGGGGCCGTGATGAGGGCGAGAGCGATGCCTGCGGCGAATTCGCGGAACTCGGCATCGTTGGCCTCGATCAAGAGCAGCAGAGCCCATTCCGAGGGCTGGTAGCCGGTGGTGAGGACAAAAGCCGCCGCCGCCGGCACCAAAACACCCACTGGAAGGCAAAGCTTCAGCCAAGTTTGCAGCCTTCCGCCGAGGATGGCGGGCAGCAGGAGCAGCGCGGCTCCCTGTATGAGCAACATCACTGCCAGTGCTCTTTGTGAACCTGCCATCAGCACCGCGCAGAGATTGGGCAGCGTGAGAATCAGCAGGATGAGCATCAGCCTCAGCCAGATGATCCCACGTCTGGCGGGAGGGGAGCTGGGGGCAGATGGACATTCCGGAGACATTCACCAACGATAAAGGCCGCCTCCGTGCCGGGCAATGCGGATTCCCAATCCTCACAAATCGTCGTCCGAAACGAGGGCAAAAGGATCGCCGCCAAGGCGTGCGCGGCCTTCCCGCCAGGCTCGGGCATCGGTCACGGCTTCTTTGAGGTGGCGGTCGGTTTCAATCATGCCCGGGGGCAGCGGAGCCAGAAGGGCATCAATGATGCAGGGGCTGCCATCCGGCTCCCGCATGATGTTGCCAGGATGGAGGTCGCTCATCACCCAGGCCTGATCATGCAGCCAGAGCACCCAGACATGACGCCGGAAGCGGGCTTTGCAGGGCACGGCCTTCACTCTGTCCACCGCCGCGAGGCGGTCTGCCTCCAGGTCGTCGTGAGGGAAGGCCAGGGGCTGCTTGACCACCAGGTAGTCCCCCTGATCGTCAATGCCGACAATTTCGGTCGGGTGTGCCCCGGCATCATGCAGGATCATCAGCTTTTCCAGGGTTTCGGCCAGCACGGCATCCCGCACCGTCATTTCAAACCCTTGGTCATCGGCCAGACGCTCGATTTCAAAGGTCTTGCCGAGCCCTCCGCAGGAATGCAGGGGGAAGAGCTTGTAAACCACCTGCCAGTCCTGATCCATGAAGGGGCTGGCCTCAGCGCCTGTCTTCAGCGGGATCAGGGTTTTGCTGACAAGCATGCCATCCGCATCCCGGGCAAGGCCCAGGCCTTCCAGGCGGATCAGCGGGACGGCCCATTCCCTGGCTCTTGTGGCAACAAGGGCTGCCCAAACATCAGGCGTAAGCGATTGCCTGGATGGAGTGAGTCGAGCTGCTTCCTGGAGGCCTTTCGCTCGGAGTCGGTTAAGGGCAGAGCAAGCTGATCGTTCGTCTTCGCTGGTGAGCGCACCCGCGAGGCAGGTTTCGCGTCCGGTGCGGAAGTCGAATTGGGTTTGCGTGGGGAAGAGTCCATTCACTGAGCAGGGTGAAAGTGGTGCAGCATCGGCTGGCGATCAAATCAGAGGGTGGAAAACTTGTTCACAACCCTTCAAAAACAGCATTGAAAAAGTGACCACGGCTGCGGTAGTAAGCCCTCGGCGCACAAGATCGAGCCGTGGATGAGCAAGGTCGGAGGAGCAAGAGGAAGGGGGCTGCCCTTCTTTGCCCTGAAGCGTCTCCCAACTTCCATGAACAACAACAAATCCACAGACAAAGGTCCGGTCCTGCGAGACCACACCTACGACGGCATTCAGGAGTATGATCAAAAGCTGCCAAACTGGTGGCTGGGCACATGGTACATCACCATGGTCTGGTTTGTGATCGCCTGGGTGGCCTATTACCAGCTCGGCCTGGGAACTTCTGACACGAGCCAGGTGGATCAGGCGATGGCCAAGATCGCCGACATCCAGAAAAAGGAACTGGAGCTGATCAATGATGACAAGCTTTGGGAGATGTCCAAGGATGCCAAAATCGTCGAGGCAGGTGCCGCCACTTATGCCACGACCTGCGTGGCCTGCCATGCGCCTGACATGAGCGCACATCTGGCAGGAGCCAAGCTGCCCGGCCTTCCTCTGAACGACAAGGAGTGGAAGCATGGCAACAATCCCACGCAGATCCTCAACATCGTGCGCAAAGGCGCGCCGGACGTCACCAAGGGCATGCCACCCTGGGAGCCTCAGCTGGGCCTTCAGCGTGTGATCGAAGTCGTGGCCTTCATCCTCAGCAAGCATGAGAAGGGAGAGCCTTTCACCATGGCTGCGGATTCTCCGTTGAAGAAATAATGCCACACCCTTAAGGGCTCTTTCATGAACACGCCGACGCTGGAAACTCTCTCGAGCATTCACTCTGATGGTTCGAGGAAGTTCATCCACCCGGCGGACGTGAAGGGGCGTTTCACGTCCTTGCGTCGGGCGGCAGGTGCCTTGCTGCTGCTGATCTACATCGCGCTGCCCTGGATTCCCATCAACGGCTACCCTGCGGTGTTTCTGGATGTCCAGGAGCGCCGCTTTCATTTCATGGGGCTCACCCTGGCCACCCAGGATCTCTGGGTGGGGTTTTTCCTGATCACCGGGCTGGCCTTCTCCCTGTTTTACATCACCGCGCTCTTTGGCAGGCTCTGGTGTGGCTGGACCTGCCCTTACACGGTATTCATGGAGCACGTGTACCGCCGTATCGAACGTCTGATCGACGGCGATGCCACCGCCCGTCGCCGGCTGGAGGATGCTCCCTGGAGCGCTGGTAAAATGGCGAGGCGTGTGATCAAGCATGGCATCTTTGTCCTCGTCTCGGCGGTCATCGCGCACATCTTCCTTAGCTACTTCGTCTCGATCAAAAGGCTGTATCAGATGATGCAGGGTCCTCCCACTGAGCACCTGCTTGCCTTTGGCGTGGTGACCTTCCTCACGGGAGCACTCTATTTTTCCTTCAGCTGGTTCCGTGAGCAGTTCTGCATCATCCTCTGCCCGTATGGACGTCTGCAGTCCGCACTGACTGACGATCACAGCGTCGTCATCGGCTATGACAAGCAGCGTGGGGAGCCCCGCGGAAAGGCCGGCAGCACTACCGGTTCCTGCATTGACTGCCGACGCTGCGTGCAGGTCTGCCCCACCGGCATCGACATCCGGAATGGTCTCCAGCTTGAATGCATTGGCTGCGCTGCCTGCGTGGATGCCTGTGACGACATCATGACCAAGCTGAAGCGCCCGACAGGCCTTGTGCGCTACGATTCCTATGTCGGGCTTCACGGTGGGAAAACAAAGTTGATCCGGCCCCGCACCATCTTTTACACCTTCATGCTTCTCGCGGGGGTGGCCGCCTTTGGTTTCGCCAGCACGCGCATCTCACCCCTGCGTGCCAGTGCTGTCCGCATGATCGGCGCTCCCTTCTACATCGCGGATGGAATCGTCCGGAACCAGTTCCTGGTTCGAGTGATCAACAAGCGGAACGAGCCTTCAAGCTACAGGCTGGAACTGGTGGGAAATCTGCCCCAGGAACTCAAGGCCACAGGCCTGGACCAGGTCCTGGAACTGGGCCCGCTGGGTGAGGAGCAGAAGACACTGGTCCTTTCCCTTCCTGAGAAGGCCTTCGAAAAATCCTTCAAAGTTCAAGTCAAGGTCACCGATGCCGGGCGCGGTGACAGCATGACGACACGCGTCATGGAGTTCCTCGGTCCCGATCCACGCCTCCGCTCCAATGCGACTCTCGATCCGAAAGCTTTTCTTCAATAAGCCCTGGTTGCTTCCGGTGCTCGCCTTTCTGGGTTTCGTCGCCCTGTGGGTGGCCTTCATTTTCTTTGCCGTGCAGAACAAGCCTCAGGAGGTGAAGCGCGTCTCGCTCCAGCAGAAGGCATGACGGGGATCGACACCAGCGCCGCCGCTTTTCTGGCAGGCCTTGTGACCAGCGTGCACTGTGTTGGCATGTGCGGGCCGCTTTCCTGCTCCTGGGCCGTGTCAGCCCAGGGTGGTGGCTTCCTTCAGGCCACCTCGCTGTATCACGCGGGCCGCTTGGTTTCCTATTCGCTCGTGGGTGCCTTGGCCGGGGCAGTGGGCATCATGCCTCTGAAATTCTTCCAGCATGGTGCGGGCATCGTCCTGCCCTGGCTGCTGGTGCTTGTGTTTGCCCTGGTGGGCATGGGTTTGGATGCGTGGCTGCCGAAGCCGAAGTTTCTCAGCGTCGGCCTACGCCGCTTTCAAACGGCGGTGTTTCAAATGAAGGGCACGGTCAGGGCCGCTTTGCTCGGGTTCGGCACTCCGCTCCTGCCGTGTGGTCCTCTCTATGTGATGTTTGCTCTGGCCATGGCCAATGGCAGCCCAGGCAAAGGCGCCGGTTTTGCGCTGGCTTTTGGTCTTGGCACCCTGCCGCTGCTCTGGCTCGCCCAGACGCAGCTTCACTGGCTGGGTGGCAGACTCCAGCCTGCCACCATGCGCAAGGTGCAGCGGTCCCTGGCCCTTGTGGCGGCCGTGATCATGGCTTGGCGGCTGCGTGGCACCCTGGACTTCGA
>CALDGV010000066.1 GCA_937941745.1 uncultured Prosthecobacter sp.
CGATCAGCTCCGCGATGCGCGCGAACAGGCCGTTGAGCGCATCCAGCAGCGGCTGCAGTTCGGTCGGCGCCCGCGGCAAGGCCGGCGGCTGCAGCGCCTGCGGCTGCCGCTGCGCCAGCTGCGCCCCCAGCCGCCGCAGCGGCTGCAGCATCGGCAGACGCCCCACCCACAGCCGTGCCCGAAGGCCCTGTGTAGCCTCCATGACCGTACATCTGGTAGCTCCCTGTGATGCCCTGCACAGCATTGTAGATGGCGGTGTTCATCATCGCCATGCTGCGGGCAGCCTCAGGGGAAAGCTCGGCAGAATCACGTGCGGCATTCATGGCGAACTGATTCCAGTCGCTGATCCAGTCTGCCTTCAGACTCCCCTGCCCGCACAAAAACCCAGCCATTCCCACAAGGAAGGCGAGGAGAGTTTGGGAGCGGAAAGAGAGCTGCACAGGCTCCAATTTGAGCTTTCAGCATCAGACAGGCAAGGTTTATTATAAAAACAATAAAACTATTCTGATGCAGAAGGCTTTTGAACCTGACTCTGGAGGCTGCCTTCATGCAGCCGGGTGATCAGGATATCCCCAGCCTTCACCTCGGAGGCCGATCTCACCCCCCGACCGTCAGCAGTCATGGTGTAGGAGAAGCCTCGGGCCAGGATCGCCTCCGGCCCCAGATGGTGCAGCAGCTTGGCCTGGGCCTCCACCCGGTCGCCAAGACGGGCCAGACGATGGTCGAGCGATTGTTTGAGCCTGGCAGCCTCGAGTTCCAGGCGATGTCCGGCCTCCTGCAGGAGGGCTCTTGGATGCATTTGCGCCAGCGCCTGCTGCTGATCGGCCAGTTGGAGTTCAAACTCCCGCAACCGATCCCGAATCGTGTGCTCCAGCCGTACCTCCAATTCATCGGTGGCCTGTTCAGCCTGCTCCAGGAGCCGCTGCGGAGCATGCAAAAGGGGGCCTTTGGAGGTCAGTTCCAGCACCTGGGCCAGGTGCTCGAGCGTGGACTCCACCCGCTGCCTCAGCCTGGCTTCCATGCCCTCAAAGGCGCGGCGCAGTTCATTCACCTCCGGGGCAATCAGCTCAGCCGCCGCACTGGGGGTGGGCGCCCGCAGATCCGCCACAAAGTCGGCAATCGTGAAATCAATCTCATGACCAACCGCTGAAACCACCGGAATCTGCGAAGCAAAGATGGCACGGGCCAGGGACTCTTCGTTGTAAGCCCAGAGATCCTCAATGCTGCCACCGCCGCGCCCGATCACAATCGTGTCCGGCCGCGGCAGGCCATGGTCTTCGGCGCTATTCAGCACCCGCAGGGCTTCAATCGTCTCCGCTTCCACGCCAGTCCCCTGCACGCGCACGGGATACACCAGCACACGCAGCCAGGGAGCGCGGCGGGTCAGGATGTTCAGCATGTCCTGGATCGCGGCTCCCGTGGGCGAAGTGACCAGTGCGACGACCTTCGGGAACCTGGGCAGAGTCTGTTTGTGCTCCTCATCAAAGAGCCCTTCTTCGAAGAGCTTTCTTTTCAACGCTTCAAACCTCGCTTGAAGCGAACCCTGGCCGCGCAACTGCACCTGCCGGACCACCAGCTGATACTGTCCGCGCGGTTCATAGACGCTGATTTCGCCGAAGACCTGCACCTGGGCTCCATCCTGGAGCCTCACGACGCCGCGCGCTGCACCGCGAAACATCACGCACGAAAGCTGCGCCCCGGCGTCCTTCAGGGTGAAATACTGATGCCCGCTGGATTGCAGGCGATGGTTGCTGATCTCACCCTCGACCCAGACAGACCCAATCCGCCCTTCCAGCACCTCGCGAATCTCACGAGTCAGCTGGCTGACGGAAAGAATCTGCTCGCCGGCATCCATGCGCGAGCCCTCACTTTGCTGCACGCCGTGCCAGAAACTCCTCGGCCAGTGCCCGGTAGGCAGTGGCACCACGTCCGTTCGGCTCGTATTCAATGATGGCTTTGCCAAAGCTCGGCGCCTCGCCCAGGCGGACGGTGCGGGGGATCACCGAATTGTAGATGATCTCGGCAAAGTAGTTTTTCACGTCGCTCACCACCTGCTGGGCCAGGTTGGCGCGGCTGTCGTACATGGTCATCACGATGCCTTCGAGGAGGAGGTTCGGGTTCGCCCCGCATTCACGGATCTGCTGGACCACGCCAACGATCTTGCCCAGGCCCTCAAGGCCGAAGTACTCGCACTGCAGCGGCACGAGCAGCTCATCTGCCGCCGCCAGAGCGGAGGTCATCAGCACGCCCAGGGATGGAGGGCAGTCGAGCAGCACATAATCAAAATGGTTCGACTGCCGCAGCGGCTCCAGCACCTCACGCAGACGGGCCAGATGGTTGCCGCTCTGGGCGAGCTCAATTTCACAGCCGGCCAGTTCCTGATGGCTGCGGATGATGGAAAGGTTGGGGATCCTGGTGCTGCGAATCGCGGTGTGCGGGTCCGTGCCCAGCACCAGGGCTGGATACAGGCTTCCGCCTTCCTCCTGGGCCAGTCCGAGCCCGCTCGTGGCATTCGCCTGGGGGTCCAGGTCGATCAGCAGGGTGCGCACCCCTCTTGCGGCCAAGCAGGCGGAGAGATTGATGGCCGTCGTGGTTTTGCCCACGCCGCCCTTCTGATTCGTGATCGCAACAATTCGCATAGGGTCTTGACGCCAGATTGAAGAGGAACCATTCACCGCGCCAGAAAGAAAATGGAGATCACGGAGAAATGGCTCGGCGAGATTGGCGGCTGGCAGGCAATGAAAGCCGCCCGCAGCCTCGTTGATGGCGGTTTTGTCACAGTTCAGAGCGCCGAGTCTGGCCGGATCCGTGGTCTTGCAGGTGCTGGCAAGACCAAGTTCGCCTCAGGCCTCGCCTTCACCTCGCGCACGGATGTCACCAACCTCTGCACCTGCCCCACCGCTCGCCGTGGCCTCATCTGCGAGCACGCTCTCGCCGTCGTTTTAGCTCACCTGCGCGGCCCAGTGGTCACGAACGCCAGTTCGCGTGGCACCGCACCATCCCCCCCCCTGACGAGCACAGCTCCAAAGGTGGGCGCGAGCGCTGCTGCTGCACGGCCCAATCCTCCCATCTCCCAGGTCCCCCTCCGTTTGCCAGGTTTTTATACCCTGTATTTGCCGGAAAACCTGCTCACCGGGCAGATGCGTGAGCCCGTGGGTGTCTATGTCCGCTACCAACCGAGCGAGAAG
>CALDGV010000067.1 GCA_937941745.1 uncultured Prosthecobacter sp.
TTTGCCATCCAGCCACAGCCGCGCTGTGCCGCCGCTGACGCTCAAAACGGCCGTGTGCGGCTTTCCGTCGTTCACCTTCGGTTCCGAGTTCATTGCACCGAGCCAGCCGATGTCATACACCAGCCTGCCGCCGCGAATGAACAGCGCCTTCGCATCCGGCGACCACTTGCCTGTCGGTGCGCACATCGAAAACAACGTGCCTTCCCCATTCGACTCAAACTGCGCCATCGCCGTGAAGTCCGCACCGAGGTCGAGTCCCGCATCCGGAAAGTCCTTCGTGCCCGTTTTCGCCAATCCGGGAACCTCTTCCGGCCCGCGCACAAGTTTCCCCGCCTTCCACATCCGCAACACAGGTGCCCCTTTCGCCGGATGCTCCACCGCGATGTCGTGCGGCCCCTTCACATCGAGCGTGAGTTCATCGCTGAGCTTCACCTTGGCCTCGCCTTCGAGATGCAGACGGTAGTTCAACGGCCACTCCGGCGCATCGAGAGGCAGAGCTTCACGCGGCGCGGCGGTGCTGAGGCTGGCGAGGAGGATGAGGGAGAGCATGATCAATGACAAGCGCAGGTGCCGCAGCCTTTCTTGAGGCCTGCGAGACGTTTTTCGATTTCAAGGGAGGTCGGAGTGACAGCGAGGCCGCCGAGCGAGGTGCAGCGATGCTCGCGAGGCATGCGTTCGGAGACGGCTTTGGCGGCGTCGATGACTTCGTCGAGCGGGATGAGCGGGTCGTAGCCAGCGAGAGCCATGTTTGCGCAAGAAAGGGCATTCGAGGCCGCCATGACGTTTTTGCCGAGGCACGGCGCTTCGACGCGATTCGCGATGGGATCGCAAATGAGGCCGAGCATGCTCTGAAAGGCCATCGAGGCCGCAGCGATGGCTTGATCACGCGTTCCGCCCGCGAGCGTGACGAGCGCGGCGGCGGCCATGCAGGCTGCGGAACCGCCTTCCGCCTGACAACCACCCACTTCCGCCGCGAAGGTCCATCGCGTTGCGATGAAGACGCCGATCAAACCGGCGGCGAGCATCGCTTTCGCCATTTCGGTCTCATCTTTGCCCATTTCTTCAGCCATCGCGATCACGGCACCTGGCAGTGCGGCACAAGCCCCTGCCGTCGGTGCGGCCACGATGACGCCCATGCTACTCTTCACCTCCATGATGGCGGTGACGTAGAGAATGATGCGGTTCAAAGCGCCGCCATCGAGTAAGCGACCCGATTTCATCATCTCGGCAAACTTGCCGCTTTGATGATGCAGCACGCGATCCTCGTAACTGGTGCCCGCGATGCCGCTGGCGATGGATTTGCGCAGGATGCGGACGATGTCGGTCATCTTCGCGATGACCTCGGCCTCGGTGAAGTTTCCGCGAGCACGCTCATAGTCGATGGCGAGCTGCCAAAGCGGCGTGTTTTGGACGCCATCGTGCTCCAGCATGGCCGCGCAGTTCGTGAAGGGCACACGAAGGTCTTTCCGCGAGGGCACTGGGAGCACTGGAGAGAGACGCTTCGCTGAAGATCCGCCTGATTCGACGAATCGGTCTGATTTTACCTGGATGAGTTGTTGGTCACCGAGGTTGTGAAAAAGCACTTCATCGGCTTCGATGGACGTTTTTGGACCTTTGGCGGCCCAGATCAGCGTCTCGTGATACCCGCCATCCATCTGCAGCGGCACGCCGTCGATCTCAATCACCTCGATCATGCCACCGCCGGTGGAGATGGCGATCAGCGTGTGCGTTTCGTAGTCGTTCTTCAAAGTCAGCCGGTAGGTGTTCGGGTGCGGATCGCCGACATCGACGGTTTCGATTCGCAGCCTGATCCCCTCCTCCGCAAGCGCTTGCGCCGAGTTCGGCAACCGCTCGTCATCCGCATCCCAGCCCAATAAACCACCAAACAATCCCATGTCGCTCCCCTGGCTTTCGTGGGTCGTAGGAAGCGAGCCTGCGCGATCGAATTCCACGAGCACTTCCGCGATTTCACCCTCCATCAAATCCCGCGCGAGCCTGCCGATACGCAACGCCGCCGCACAATGCGAGCTCGATGGCCCTCGCATTACGGGACCGATGACATCGTTGAAAATAGAAACGGGGGTCATGATGCGAGGTGCGGCAAAGATAGCGGATCAATAAGCTGCCATGCTAATGCACCCCATCAGCAACGTCTTGTGCAGAATGGCCGCAGAGCAGGTCAAAACCCGCACAATGGGCCGAGGTCTGACGCAGCAGCCGTCTTGGGATTCTTTTTGCGTGCGGAGGAGAGCGGGGAATGATGGTGAGCATGATCCGCTACCTCGCTTGTCTTTTTATCACCCCATTTATCTCTGCGCAGGCCCTCGCCGAGCCGGTGCCAGTGAAGATGGTGCCGGGAAAGGGCATCACACGCGGAGGTGAGCCCTATTTT
>CALDGV010000068.1 GCA_937941745.1 uncultured Prosthecobacter sp.
GTGGCCCTACCTGCCGCTGCTACCACAGCAACCACTGATCCGTTCAACCTGATCCAGAAGCCTCCGCACGAGTGCCACTTCGAGGTGGAACTCGCGCTTCCGGCCCTGCCTTCACTAGCTGACACGAAGAAGGCCACGATCACACTGGAGGACTCGGAAGACGGCATCACCTTCGCCACCATCGCTGCCCTGGCCACCATGGAAGTCACGGGCGTGGGTGGAGCCGGTGCTGCCGCTGTCATTCGCAAAGTGCGCCTGCCATCCGATGTGCGGCAATACATTCGGGCCAAGGTCGCCGTGGAAGCTGCTGGCGGTAACAACACGGCCAAGTCGCTCACCATGGCGCTGGTGTTTTAAACAAAAATTCTCGGGGCGTGGGCCTCGGGTTCGGGTGCAGCCCTCTTCGCCTTGTGCGGGGAGGGCTGCTTCGTTTTGACGTGGTTTCCTTGGCATGTCCATCCACGACGAAATCGCCGCCGACTTCTCCCAGATGCTCCAGGACTTCGGCAAGGTCATCTTTTACCAGGGACAGCCAGTTCTTGCGCTGGTTTCAGAACCCATGCTTTCAGGTCAGCTGGCGATTGGCGGCGAGGTCGAGGAGGTGCGCTTTAACGCCAAGGTGCTTCGATCCTCCATTCCGGACATTCCCCACAGCGGCAAAATCGTTCGATGGGAGGACAAGGACTATCGCATAAAGGCGGTGATGAACCGTCCGCCACACGCCATTGTGACATTTGAACTTGGACCCATCGACCCCTGAAATGCGAGTCAGCGGCAAAGTCACGGGCCTCGACCCGATCCGGAAGCAAATCGCCCTCTTTCCCAAGGAGGTTCAGCGCCCCATGGACAAGCTGCTGATCCAGGAAGTTCGGACGCTGGCTGTGGAAAGCGCCCGTATCACGCTCCCTTTTGGCCTCACCGACAAGCCATTCAAGAGGCTGGCAGCACGGATCAAGACCGACATCAGCCGCATCTTCAAGCGAGCTGACAACCTTGGTGCAGCCTACAAGCAGCTGGAGGCTGCCGATCCAGCTCTGGCCCGGGAATACTGGCGTGCAGAAAAGGCCGGTGAGAAGGAGAAGGCACGGCGTATCCTTCGCAGGCTCTGCGCCAAGGCCGGGCTGCCAATTGGATCCATTCGCCCCGAGTTGCACCAGTCCGCCAGGAAAGCCCGCTATGGCCGTGTCCCAGACAATGCCGAGCCGCTGGCCGTCATCTCCAAGGGCGAAGCCCTGGAGCGATACATCGCCAAGGTTCAGCGGCAGATTGGCGCGGTTAAAGCAGGCTGGATTGCTGCCGCCAAAGCCTTGGGAGGTTCAGTCCGTGGGGTGCCAAGATGGGCAAACACTGGCGCTCACAAAAGCTCCAGGGGCACCGCCTTGGTGAAGCAGGGGGCAAAAGGAGCCCGCATTGAGCTTCAGAACCAGGTGAGTTATGCCCCAGAAGCCTGCAACGACGCCCAACTGCGCCAGGCCGAACGCCGTGCCCGACTGAGACTCCAGAACGCGATGGCCCAGAAGCTCAAAGCAATGGCTTCGCGCATTTTTCGACAAGGCAAGTAGGGGGTGAACGATCAACCCTCGCTCGAATACCGACTCGCCAGGCTTCTGGCCGATTACCTCATCCACGCGCGTGAGCAGGGCGCTCTGCCTGAGACCTTGAACATCGGGATCGGCCTGGACATCGCGGCCCGGCAACGGCCCTGCGTCGTCTGCCACATCGACAGCCTGGAGTTTCCCCATTCAAGGCTGGTTGAGGCGAATGCGCTCATGCTCCTGCACACCCATGCGGATGAGACAGCCGTTCTGGAGGAGGCGACTTGGATCGGCGCTTTGAGGCGATGGCTTTGCGACTCAAGCAACATGGCCGCCTGGCTAGGTGCTCTCCCTCAGTCTGAACGCACGGGCTGGGACATCCGCCGACTGCGCATCACTCGAAGCGAGACGGAGATCAACCGGGAGGACCGAACGAGGACCCACACCACCCGGTTCACGGTGAGTGCCATGGCGGACGAATTGACACCTCTCGCCTGAGCAGCCATGCCAGTTCAAGCCATCATCGAACACGGAGCCAAGCCGACCTACGATCTCGTGGATGAAACGGGGGTTCTCGTGACCAAGCTCTCCATCAAGCCCACCCGCGAGTATGTGGAGCGGAAGAACAGCCAGCGGATGGTTTCCTACATCCGTGCAGAGAACCCTCGCATCACCTTTGAGTTCTCCGGCATCATCGTCGGCAACACCGCCTCGGGCTTTGCTGACCAGCATCCAGGAACAGCGGTCACGGTGCTGGCCAACTTCCAGGGAGCCATCCACGGCTTCTCGCCCACCGAGGGCAAGATCATCTACAAAGACCCGACCAGGGAGCTCAGCGACACGGACGAGCCCCAGGTCAGTTTCACGGCGGAAATGTTCCCTGGAATCGCGCCATGATCGAGAGCTGGTGGCCTACACAAAGCCTCTCCATCGCCTCCTGCCTGGGATCGCTGGGGTTTCCA
>CALDGV010000069.1 GCA_937941745.1 uncultured Prosthecobacter sp.
CTGAGCCGCCCTGCCCTTTTTGCTGTCGCAACGGCCTAACCGGTGGTGCGGAGACCGGAGGCGAGGGCGTTGATGGAGATGAGGAGGTCGGGCATCATGGCCTCGGCGGCTTCGGCCTGCCCGGCCTGCACGCGCTCGCGCCACTGGCGGAGGAGGTGCACCTGCTGGGCGTGGAGCACTTTGAGCGGCTCCTCGCGGATCTGGAGGGTGTAGGCGAGGCGCGGGCGGCGGTCGGCAAAGCTGCCATCGAAGAGGTCCTCCAGCACGGCGCGGGTGCGCTGGAACTCGCCGAGGATGACCTCCAGGAAGCGGTCGCGCACGGCGGTGTCGGCGACGAGGCTGCCGTAAAGCTGCATGAGCTCGGGATTGGCGGAGACGAGGCTGCTCTCGATGTTGGTGAGGACGTAGCTGACGAAGGGCGACTCCCTGAGGCGGCTTTTGATGGCGGCGAAGCTGGCGGGATCGGCGGTGCGGAGCTTTTCCAGCGCGGAACCGGCGCCGAACCAGCCGGGGAGGTAGAAGCGGGACTGCGTCCAGGAAAAGACCCAGGGAATGGCGCGGAGGTCATCCAGGGAAGCCTGGCCGGTGCGGCGGCTGGGGCGGGAGCCGATGCGGGCGTTTTCCAGGGCATCGATGGGGGTGGCCTGGCGGTAGAAGCGCATGAAGTCCGGAGCCTCAAGGAGGGCGCGGTAGGCGGCGCGGCTGTCGGAGGCGAGCTGATCGAGCACGGGGGCGAGGGCCTGATCGGCGGGGTGGCCATGGCGGTGACGGGCGGTGGCGGCAGCCGCGGAGGCCATGAGCAGCTCGGTATGGTACACGGCGGAGCCGAGGTGGGCATATTTCTGCGCGATCGTCTCCCCCTGCTCTGTCATGCGCATCCAGCCATCGAGCGAGCCCTGCGGGAGGGCTTCCATGAACCAGTGGGTGGGCCCGGCGCCGCGGCCGACGGTGCCGCCGCGGCCATGGAAGAACACGGCCTGGACACCGTGCCGCGCGGTGGTGGCGACGAGGGCGGCCTGGGCACGGTGCAGCGCCCACTGGCTGGCGAGGATGCCGCAGTCCTTGTTGGAATCGGAGTAGCCCACCATGACCTGGAGGGCGGGATGCACGGGATCGAGGCTGCGGCGGGTGACGGGGTGCTGGAGAAAGGCATCAACGATGCCGGGGCCGGCATCGAGGTCGGCCATGGTCTCAAACAGCGGGGTGACCGGCAGGGGGCAGCGGAGGCCGCCCTCGGCCCAGGTCATGAGCCCGGCCTCGCGGGCGAGGACATAGACGGTGAGGAGGTCCTCAACGCTGCGGGTCATGGAGACGATGAGGGCACCGAGCCCGGCGGTGCCATGCGCGGCGATGTGCATGGCGAGGACGCGGTAGCAGGCCAGGACGGTATCGGCCTCCGGCCCGGCGGACATGCCGGCCGCGAGGAAGGGCCGCGGCGAGAGGAGCTCGCGATCGAGCAGCGCGCGCTTTTCCGCCAGCGACCATTCCTGGAAGGGGCGGCCGCCGAGGAGACCGGCCGCCTCCAGAAGCTGGCCGAGGGCTTTTTCATGGAAGGCGGAGTTCTGGCGGACATCGAGGGCGGCGCAGTGGAAGCCGAAGGCCTCCAGACGGCGGCGGAAGGGCACGATGTGCTCCACGATGAGGGCGCTGGCGCCGACGCTCTCCAGCGACTGCGCGTAGAGATTGAGGTCGGCGAGGAGCTCGTGAGGTCCGGCATAGGCACCGGGGCTGCCGGGGCGCTCCATTTCCGCGAGGAGACGGGCGCGCATGAGGTAGGCGGCGGCGCGCCAGGGCTCCTCCTTGTTGCGCTCCAGGATGTAGGCGACCTCGGGGTTGGCCTCGCCCAGGGCGCTGCGGAGGGAGCTGAGCAGCTCCTCCAGCACGGCGGGGGTCTTTTGGAAGAGGGAGCTGAGGGGGGAGTGATGGGCGAGCTGCTCCAGCGCGCGGCGGTGCACGCGGAGGGCGTTCTTGCGCAGCTCGCGGAGGGCCTTGGCGGTGACATCGGCGGTGACGAAAGGGTGGCCGTCGCGGTCGCCGCCGATCCAGGTGCCGAAACGGATCAGCGGGGGCAGCGCGTCCACGGCGACGGGATCAAAACCGGCGCTGATCCAGGCCTCGCGCAGATGGATGTGGGCACGGGAGAGGGCCTCGGGGAAGACTTCGCGCAGGTAGTGCAGGGCGTTCTGCAATTCGGCATCGATGGTTGGGCGGGTGACGTGGATCTCGCCGGTGCGCCAGAGGTTCTCCAACTGCACCTGGAGCTGGGACTGAATGCGGTCCTGCTCACGGGGCGTGTAGTCCTTGTTCTCATGGCGGTTCATGAGGGCGTAGATCTCGAGGTGGAGGTCCCGTACGGTCTCACGCTTGGCCTCGGTGGGATGGGCGGTGAGCACGGGCTCGACGCGGACCTGGCGGAGGACTTCGAGCAGCTCGGGCTCGCTGAGGCCGAGGGCCTTCATGGCGCGGAGATTCTCGGGCCACATGCCCGGCTCAGCCTCGGGGCCGCGCTCCTTTTCCCGCAGACGACGTGTCTGGGAGGCGGCGCGCTCCTCCACGATGTTGAGGAGCTGGAAGGCGATGGAGAGCGCCTGACCGAGGGCGCGGTTGGGCTCGGTGCCGACGCTCTGACACCGGCCGATCCAAGGGAGCTTTTCCGCGAGGGCTCCTTCGCCCACGCGATGAAGCACGGCGGCGAAGGCCGTCATGAGGAACTGAAGATCATCTTCCAGGAGGCGGAAACCGCGCTCCCGCAGGGGGTTGGTGGGGGTCATCGGAGAAGTCATAAAGCAGGAAGAATGCCGCTGCGAGAATTTGGGCGTTTTTCCTCGGAGGTCAGGGATACGACCGAGGAAGCCGGATGGTGATCGCCCTTGCGGCCCCTGCCCGAAGGAGCGCCGCCAGCTCCCTCGCCCCCTCAATAAATGCACTACTGTTGCATTATCACGTTGACTTGAATGCAACTTCTTTGCTTTATAATCCCATGGCACCCGCCCGACTCCTCCCCCAACTTGCTGTCCTCCTTATGGCTGCTCAGGGAACTGCCCTGCGCGCCCAGTCCCCGACCTCGGCTCAGTTTGATGCCCAGCGTCAGCAGAAATACCAGTACTCCACCTTCAGCGCCATGTCGGCCCCGGTCGTCCTGCCCATGGATGGCAAGGTCGGCGAAGCCGACTGGCTGACAGGCCTGGATGTGAGCCTGGGCGGCATGATCTTCCCGCACGTGCACCTCGACACCGTCTATGGCACAAGCAGCATCGATCAGGAGGAGCTGGCCGCCGGTCACCATGATCCGGTGCGACGCGATGGAGTGACCTTCCAGAACATCGAGTTCTCCCTCTCCGGCAGGCTGAATGACTACAACGAGTTCTTTGTGACGCTGGCCGGGCCGGTGACCGGTGACGACCACTATGATCCCATCTTTGAGGAAGCCTTCTGGAAGTTCAAGAACCTGCCCGGAGGCTTCGAGCTGCGGCTGGGGCGGGTGTACAACCGCTTCGGCATCCAGAACACCTACCACCC
>CALDGV010000070.1 GCA_937941745.1 uncultured Prosthecobacter sp.
AAACACCGGTCTCGTCAGCGCCTTGATGAGCACAGGTGGCTCCGCCTCTGGTGACTCCGGCGGAGGCGCCAATCTCAACCCCAGAGACATCAAGTATATCGACCTTCCTATGGCCAAAAACGGGATGTTCGGACTCGTTGGCGAGGCCCCGCCCTATAAACTTGTGGATCTCTGGGGCCAGACCTACCGCGTGTTGCTGGACACCAATGGTGACAAGCAAGTCATGAATCCTGATCTGAACAATTCCGATCCTAAAATCGCGCAAAACCCCAACGGCCCCCCCCCCGAAAAACTCCCCACAGAGATTGCCATCTACAGCATCGGCCAGGACAAAATGCCAATCACCAAAGACGACGTGGTGTCGTGGCGGCAGAAGTAAGGCGGCAAAGCCTCAATGATCCAAAAAGACGCGGCATGTTTCATGCCGCGTTTTTTATAACTGCGCTCAGGCGTATTTCGCCAGCAGCTCGCCCGCCTTCGCCGGATCGACCTTCTCGTAAAAGTCGTCCTCCACCATGCAGACCGGGCCGAACCCGCAGCTCGCCAGACACTCGGCGAACTCGATGCTGTATTTCCCGTCCTGGCTCACCGCGATGGGATGATGATGGTCCGCGTGAGAGCGGTCGATGCCGGCTGTTTGGCAAAGCGATTCCATCAACTCATGGCTTCCGGCCATGGCGCATGAGAGCGTGCGGCAGACGCGGATATGATACTTGCCAGGGGCGGTCTGGCGGAAGCCGGGGTAAAAGGTCACCACTTCGAGCACTTGAATCGGCTCCAGTTCCAGCTTTGCCGCCACCCAGGCCACGGCCTCGTCGCTGATGAAGCGAAAATGATGCTGCACAAGGTGCAGCAGCGGCAGCACGGCGCTGCGCTTTGACACGGGGTAGTGCGAGATCGCCTCATCCATGCGTTTTTCCAACTCGGCTGGAACTTCAAAGGCCATGCGTGCGTGTTCGGGGAAAAAGTGGGTGAAAATCAGCGGTCACACTCGCCCATGACGAAATCCAGGCTGCCGAGGACGGCGGGGATGTCGCTGAGCATGTGGCCGGGCATCAGTTTGGAAATGATGCTGAGGTTCAGGAAGGAGGGGCTGCGAATTTTAAGCCGGTGCGGCACACCGCCGCCGGTGCTGTTGATGTAAAAGCCCAGTTCTCCCTTCGGATTCTCGGCGGAGAAATAAACCTCTCCCGCAGGCGCGTCGATGCCCTGGGTGGAAATGATGAAATGGTGAATCAACTCCTCCATCTTCATCAGGACTTTTTCCTTCTTGGGCAGCAGGCCTTTGGCATCGGCCACATTAATCGGCCCGCCGGGCAGGTTTGCGAAAACCTGGCGCAGAATGCGCACGCTTTGACGCATCTCTTCCATGCGCACGAGGTAGCGGTCGTAGCAGTCACCCTTCGTGCCCACAGGCACATCGAACTCATACTTGTCGTAGTCAAGATAGGGCCGGGCTTTGCGGATGTCATGCTCGACACCCGATCCGCGCAGATTGGGACCTGTCAGGCCGTAGGCGATGGCGTCTTCTTTGGAGATCACTCCAATGTCCTGGGTACGCTCGATGAAAATGCGGTTCCGCGACAGCAGCTTGTCGATCTCATCAATCACTGGCTCCAGCTCGTTGAGGAAATGCTGCACTGAATCCACGAAGCCATCTGGCAAATCACGGATCTGTCCGCCCACCCGCGTGTAGCTCGTGGTGAACCGTGCTCCCGTGAGCTGCTCGCAGAGATTGTAGATCTTCTCGCGCTCCGTGAAGGTGTAGAGGAAGACCGTCATGGCCCCCACATCCATCGCAAACACCCCGACTCCAAGCATGTGGGCGGAGATACGGGCAATCTCGCAGCAAATCACACGGATAGCCCTGCCTCGCTCGGGAATTTCCCAGCCCATGAGTTTTTCCACTGCCAGCGCGTAGGCCACATTGTTCGCCAGCGGCGCCAGGTAATCGAGCCGGTCCGTGTAGGGCACGAACTGGTTGTAATGCATGTTCTCGGCAATTTTTTCGTCGCCACGGTGCAGGAAGCCGACATCGGGATCGGCTTTGGTGATGATCTCGCCGTCCAGCTCCAGCACCAGGCGCAGCACACCATGCGTGGCGGGATGGCTCGGCCCCATGTTCAGCACCAGTTTCTCGCCCACGATGTCCTGGGTCGTCTCTTCCACAGCTTCGAGATGCCGGGCCGCCTTCGCGGCGGTGTCCGGAGCTTCATATTCTCGGGTGACGGTGGGCATGAAAAAAGCGGGGGCTGATCTCTGAGGTGAACGCTATCTATCTACGCTGCCCAAACAGCGGCAAGGCGATTTTGTGAAAAATTTCACAAGCGTGGCTTTTGACGCCCCATCAAAGCCACCCAAATACGGACAAACACAGGCAAATTGACCACGATGGTGTCGCCGTGCCGCCCAAAGAATGGTCGATCAGGTGCGCTGCTCCTCAACCTGTGTGACAGCGTCGCCTTTCAAG
>CALDGV010000071.1 GCA_937941745.1 uncultured Prosthecobacter sp.
CTTCGGCGGCTCGGTGCGCGGGTCCGGCGCCCCCATCTTCACCCACTCGACGAAATCGCTCACGACGTGGTCGGGAAGACGCTTCTTGGGCGGCATCTCGATCCCGTCGTAGCGCACGGCCTGCACGATGAGGCTTTCGTCCGGCTTGCCGGGAATCACAGCAGGCCCGGACTCGCCGCCGGCGATCATTTCGGAGGGCGCATCCAGCAGCAGCTTGCCGCCGAGCTTCTTCGAGGTCTGGGAATGGCACTCATAGCACTGCTTCACCAGCACCGGGCGGATCTTCTGCTCGAAGAAGGCCCGCTGGTCCGGCGTCATGTCCGCCCCAGCCGCGAGGAGGGCGGCCGAGGTGCTGAACAAACACAGAAGGGAGGCGGCGGGAGGCATGTCGGGTGCTCAATACGTGCCAGCCGTGCGGGCACTATCCGTCCGCAGGCATTCAGCGCGGGGTGGAAACAATCCCCCTCCAGCCTCGTAGAGAGCCCATGCGCCTCACCGTCCCTGCCCTCCTGCTCCTGACCGCCTGCCTTCAGGCCGCGCCTTATCCTGAAAAGACGCCCGACACTCCCGGCAACCGCATGCTGCAAAACTACTGGGAGCGGCAGGTGCAGGACATCGAGGCCAACGGCGGCCTGAAGGACATCCGCAGCGCGGAAGACTGGAAGGCCAAGGCCCCTGAATACCGCCGCCAGCTCGCCGAGATGCTCGGGCTCGATCCCCTGCCCCAGCGCACGCCGCTGCAGGCCACCAAGACCGGCGACCTGGCCGGCGAGGGCTGGCGCGTGGAAAAGATGCACTACCAGGCCGTGCCGGGACTCTATGTCACCGCCAACCTTTACCTGCCCGCCAAGGTCGAAAAGCCCCTGCCCGCCATCCTTTACGTCTGCGGCCATGCCAATGTCATGAAGGACGGTGTCAGCTACGGCAACAAGACCGGCTACCATCACCACGGCATCTGGTTCGCCCGCCACGGCTACGTCTGCCTGATCATCGACACCGTGCAGCTCGGCGAGATCCGCGGCGAGCACCATGGCACCTACAGCAAGGGCCGCTGGTGGTGGTTCTCCCGCGGCTACACCCCCGCAGGCCTGGAGGCCTGGGCCGGCATCCGCGCCCTGGACTACCTGGAAACCCGCCCCGAGGTGGACAAGACCCGCTTCGGCGTCACCGGCCGCAGCGGTGGCGGCGCCTACTCCTGGTGGGTGGCGGCGCTGGATGAGCGCATCCAGGCGGCAGCGCCCACCGCCGGCGTGACCAACATGCGCAACCATGTGGCCGACGGCTGCATCGAGGGGCACTGCGACTGCATGTTCTACGTGAACACCTACCGATGGGACTACGACCGCCTCGCGGCCCTCGTGGCCCCGCGTGCCCTGCTCATCTGCAACACCGACAAAGACCCCATCTTCCCCATCAACGGCGTCTTTGACATCCATCAGAAGGTCAGCCGCATCTACTCCCTGCTCGGCGCGGAGGCCAAGCTCGGCCTTCAGGTGGCCGAGGGGCCGCACAAAGACCTCCAGCCGCTGAACATCGGCGCCTTCCACTGGTTCGAGCGCCACCTCAAAGGGGCCGACCCCATGGCCGTCCTGGATGAGGGTGCCAAGAAGCAGCTCGAACCCGCGCAGCTGAAGGTTTTTGCCGAACTGCCCAAGGATGAAAAGAACACCACCATCGACCAGAGCTTCGTGCCGCAGGCTCCTGCTCCGGCGGTGCCCGGCTCCCAGGGAGAGTGGCACCAGCAGAAGGAGGCCTGGATGACGGCGCTGAAGGAAAAAGTCCTGGCCGGATGGCCCCGCGAGGCCGCCGCAGTCCAGCCCGGCAAGGGCGGCAGCAGCGACCGCGACGGCATCACCTTCACCGCCTATGACTTTGAGTCCGAGCCCGGCATCCCCCTCCGCCTGCACCTGGCCCACCGTGCCGGGCTGCGCCTGCAGGACCTGGAGCTTGTGGCCCTGAATGTGCTGGATGAGGGCGGCTGGCAGGATTTCTGCGCCACCTACCACTCCCGCTTTGGCAGCCTCATGGAGGGTGCTGCCGCCGCACAGCCCGATGAGAAGGCCTTCGAGAGCGAGAAAAAGATGTTCACCAGCTTCGCCTGGGGCATGGCCTACCTGGCTCCGCGCGGGGTCGGCCCCACGGCATGGACCGGCAGTGAAAAGGCCCAGACCCAGCGCCTGCGCCGCTTCTACCTGCTGGGCCAGACGGCGGACTCCATGCGCGCCTGGGACATCCGCCGCGCCGTGCAGGCCCTGCACAAGACCGCCGGCCTGGAGAAGACCCCGCTCTGGATTCAGGCGCAGCGGGACATGGCCGCCAACGCCCTCTACGCCTCCCTCTTTGAAGACGGCATCACCCGCCTCGACCTGCACGAGCCGCCCACCAGCCACATGAGCGGCCCCGCCTACCTGAACGTGCTGCGGCATCTGGACCTGCCTCAGGCCGCCGCGCTGGCGGCTGAGCGCACCCGCGTCGTCCTTTACACGGCTGATGAGAAGGCCTGGGCCTACCCTGCCGGCATCGCCCGCCTGCTGGGCCTGCCGGAAAAGCAGTGGCAGATCCGCAAGCCCGCCGCGCCCTGACAAAGGCCGCGGACAGACCTCAAGCCGCCTGCTCGCCCAGCTCCCGCAGGTAGTCGAAGGTGTATAGGCCGGTGTTGTGCCCGTCGGTGAAGTCAAACTGGAGGGCATAGCTGCCCACCTGCCGCCAGCCGCGCACCATCACCCCCGGAAAGCTCTTCTGGTCCGTGCCGCCGATGCGGCGGCCCAGCAGATCCCGCTCCCCGGTGTTCTCCGCGCTGGGGGAGGCGGCGCGCAGCCGCTCACAGGAGAGGTAATGCTCCTTTCCGTCCGCCCAGAGCAGGGCGATTTCACTGCCGATGAGTTCGATGCGTTCGAGAGGGACCATGACTCCGGGTTAGCGAGGGAATCCCCGACGGGCAAGGGATACCTGGGGGCGGCAGGCCAGAGGTGGGAAAGCCCAAAGGCGCGCTGCATTTGGGCATCCTAAGTCTCCGGGGACTCACTTGCAGGCTGCATTTGGGCTTCCTGAGTCTCCGGGGACTTACTTGCGCGCTGCATTTGGGCTTCCCGAGTCTCCGGGGGCTCATTTGCAGGCTGCATTTGGGCATCCCGAGTCTCCGAAGGCTCATTTGCGCGCTGCATTTGGGCATCCCGAGTCTCCGGGGACTCACTTGCGCGCTGCATTTGGGCTTCCCGAGTCTCCGGGGGCCCGGAAGCGGGCTTCAGAGGGGCTGACCGGAGGTTCAGGCGTCCTTTTTCGCCTTGGCTTTGGCCTTGCCTTTGCCCTTTGCCTTGGGAGCGGGGGCCTCGATGATCTGGGCGTCGCTGGGAATGGGGTGGGTGGCGAAGTCGATGACACCGCCCTCAGGCAGCTCCTTGAGCCGCACGTCCTTGATGTGGACTTTCATGGCTGGGCCGCGGTGGATCTGGAAGGCCAGTAGGCCTTCGAGGGCGCGCTTGCCGGCATCAAAGTCTGTGAGCTCCATGGTGACCTTGCCGTCGATCTGGTGCACGAGGTGGTTCCCCCGGGCGATGATGGTGTACTCATGCCATTCGGCGATGTCGGCCTGCACGGGATCGTGCTCGGAGGCCAGCCATTTGACGCCGGCGGGGTCAATGATGACACCCTGGCCGTTCTGGGCGACGATGCCGCGGCCGCCCTCCTCATACATCATGGCACGGTAGGGGGCGTTGGGGTGGATGTCGCACTGGTAGCCGCGAACGGACCATGAGCGGTCCTTGTTTTCAGTGCTGCGATACTGGATGCCGGTGTTGTTGCCGCTCTGCTTGATGCGGGCCCTGAGCTCGAAGTTTTTGAGGATGCCGCCACGCCAGATGAGGAACTGGTTGTAGGCGAGCTGGTCGGGGCCGGTGGTGGAGCCGACGATTTCGCCATTTTCGACCTTCCAGAGCTCGGGATTGCCATCCCAGCCGGTGAGGTCGCGGCCATTGAAGAGGCTTTGGAAGCCCTCCTGCGCGCAAAGGGGGGCGGTGAGGAGGAGGGAGAGGAGAAGGAGGCGTTTCATGGTGGGCCCTGCATGAACGGGGCGGAAGGGCGGAAGATGGCGGCAAAAGCTGTGTCGAATCCGGCAAGCGCGGCCCTCTTGCCAAGTGCGCGGGGTGCACGTAAACATCGCCGCCCATGCCCACACCCATCCTCCAGACTGACACCGGCCCGCTCATGCACCAAGCTGTGGAGGAGGCGGCCCGGCTGCTGCGGGCGGGGGAGGTGGTGGCGCTGCCGACGGAGACGGTCTATGGCCTGGCGGCGGACGCGCTGAACCCGCAGGCGGTGGCGAAGGTGTTTGAGGCGAAGGAGCGGCCGAGCTTTGACCCGCTGATCGTGCACCTGCCGAACAAAAAGATGCTGGAGGAGATCGCGGAGATCCCGGAGGGAATCCGGCCGGTGGTGCAAAAGCTGACGGAGAAGCTGTGGCCGGGGCCGCTGACGATCGTGCTGCCGAAGAAGCCCTGCGTGCCGGACATCGTGACGGCCGGCCTGCCAAGCGTGGCGGTGCGGGTGAGCAAGAACGCGGTCTTCCGCCGGGTGGCGGAGGCGCTGGGCCGGCCGATCGCGGCGCCGAGCGCGAACCGCTTTGGCTCGATCAGCCCGACCTCGGCGAACGCCGTGGTGGCGGAGCTGGACGACCGGATTCCGCTGATCGTGGACGGCGGAGCCTGCCTGTGCGGGATTGAGAGCACGATCATCAAGGTGGAGCCGGGCACACCGAAGCCGATCATCACGATCCTGAGGCCGGGCCCGATCACGCCGGAGGACCTGAAGGTGTACGGCCGGGTGGTGCAGGCGAAGCGGACGGTGGTGGACGAGGCGACGGAGGCCCCGGGCCAGCTGGCGAGCCACTATGCGCCGCGCACGCCGCTGCGCCTGCTGAGCAAGCCCAGCGACTTCAAGCCTGAGCCGGGCAAGCGCTATGCGCTGATGAGCTACCGGGGCGACTCCAGCGACGGCTACACGGAGCTGACGAACTGGGAGCACGTGCAGATCCTGAGCCCGGGCAAGGGCAAGCTGCCGGAGGCGGCGGTGCGCTTCTTCTACGTGCTGCGGGAGCTGGACAAGCTGGGCGTGGACGAAATCATCGCCGAGCCGATGTTTGAGCACGGCATGGGCATCGCGATGATGGACAAGCTGCGCCGGGCGGCGGTGAAACATTGACCTTCCCGCATGAGCGAGCCGAAGAAAGAAGCTTCCTCCCAGGCCAGGAGCACGGGCGTCGTCTCCATCGCCATCCTGTGCAGCCGGCTGCTGGGGCTGGTGCGGGACCAGCTGCTGAACGGGATGTTTGGGGCGCACTTCACCGGCATCTTCACGGCGGCCTTCCGCACGCCGAACATGCTCCGGGACCTGTTTGCGGAGGGGGCGCTTTCCACGGCGTTTGTGACGACCTTCACGAAGAAGATCAAGAACGAGGGGGATGAGGCGGCGTGGGCGCTGGGGAGGAAGATGCTGGCGCTTTCAATCAGCTTCATGAGCCTCGTGGCCCTGGCGGGGGTGGCGGTGGCGCCCTGGCTGGTGCGGCTGCTGAATCCCGGCTGGGAGAACCCGGCCAGCCTGGAGCTGTGCACGCAGCTGGTGCGCATCATGTATCCCTTCATCACGATCGTGTCGGTGACGGCGCTGGTGATGGGGATGCTGAACTCGAAGAAGGTGTTCTTCATCCCGGCGGTGGCCTCCGCCTTCTTCAACCTGGGCTGCATCGTCGGCGGGGTGGCGATGGCATGGGTGCTGGACCCGGGCTTCCGCGCCGGGCAGATCACGGAAAAGGGGCTGACGGGCTTTGCCATCGGCACGCTGATCGGCGGCATCCTGCAGCTGGGCATCCAGCTTCCCTCGCTGAAGAAGGTGGGCTTCAAGTTCGGCCTGGACTTCGGCTGGAAGGACAAGGGCGTGAGCGAGGTGCTGCACCTGATGTGGCCCTCTCTGATTGCAGCAGGCGGAACGCAGGTCGGCGTGTTCCTGAACTCGATCTTTGCCTCCTTCACGCCAGGACGTGAGGCGGCGAACGCCTGGCTGGGCAACGCGCAGCGCCTGCAGCAGCTGCCGCTGGGCCTGTTTGGCGTGGCGGTGGCGACCGTGACGCTGCCGATGCTCTCCCGGCTGGCCACGGAAGGGATGACGCCGGCCTTCCGCGGCGCGCTGGCGAAGGGGCTGCGGCTGGTGCTCTTCCTGACGCTGCCGAGCGCGGTGGGCCTCTCCCTGCTGGCCAACGAGATCGTCTCCATCCTGTTTGAGCACGGGAAGTTCACGGCGGCGGATGTGGCGGCGACGGCGGCGCCACTGCAGGCCTATGCCTTCGGGCTGGTGTTTTATTCGGCGATCAAGGTGCTGCAGCCGGCCTTTTACACGATCGGGAAACGCTTCATCCCGATGATGGCAAGCCTGGGCGTGATCGCACTCACGGCCACGCTGAACTCGATCACGGTCTTTGTGCTGCACTGGGACCACACGGCGCTGGCCTGGGCCACGGCCCTGGGGCTGGCGATCAACTTCGCCACGCTGTACCTGTGCATGCGGAAGTTTGCCCACGGCCTGGAGACACGGCCGCTGGTGCAGAACCTGATGCGCCTTCTGGTGGCCATCGCCGCCATGGGCGCGGTGTGCCTCGCGGCCAGGAGCACGCTGCTGGCGGGCTGGGCGCAGATGAGCTTCCTGGCGCAGGCTGCCGCGCTGGGCGGCACGGTGGCGGCGGCGGCCGGCGTTTACTTCCTGGTGAGCCAGAAGCTGCGCGTCGAGGAGGCGGGCGAGTTTCTCGGCATCCTCAACCGGCGGCTGCGCCGCTGACCCACCCCCTCCCACCATGCCACGCCAACGCATCTGGATCACCACCGCCCTGCTGCTGACCGCCATCTGGGCAGGTGTGGCCGTGATCATGCATGAGACGGACGACCTCGTCTCCTGGCCGGGCAAGGTGCAGGAGCTCGTGGAGCAGGCGCCCTGGCTCTCCGGGGAAAAGGTGGCGGAGGAAAAGCGCCGCACCTACCTGGCGCAGGTGATCATGAACTATCAGCGGCTGGATGTCGGGCAGCGGAAAAGCCTGCGTGAGGATGCGCAGGAGCCGCTCGACAAGTTCTTCGCCTCCCTGACGGAGGAGGAGCAGAAGGAGTATGTGAACCGCACCATCGAGCCGCTCTTTGAGATCATCGACCGCGGGCTGAAAGTGATGCCCGTGGAGGACCGCAAGCGCCTCATCGGCCGCATGAGGGGGGACCTGAAGAGCCTGCGGGGCAATGATTCGGAGGGCGACCGCCTGGCCGAACAGGACCGGAAATTCATGGAAGAGCTGATGGCGGATGATCCGCTGCTCTTTCTGCGGCAGGCCAGCGTGAAGCAGAAGCTGGAGCTGGCCCCGGTGCTGGAGGACATGCAGGGCCGGGTGCAGGGGCTGCGCCGCTGAAGCCAGCCTCCTGGTCAGGAGAGAACGGGCTCGCTCTCCACCAGCGCATAGACCTCGACCGGTTCCGGCTGGCCTTTGACGGGGTGGATGCCGACATTCTTGTAGTCCTTCAGGCCTTCGGGCCAGCCTTCGAGGAAGCTGGCACCAGCGAGAACGGGCACCTGAAGCTTGCGGGTGAGGCT
>CALDGV010000072.1 GCA_937941745.1 uncultured Prosthecobacter sp.
CAGACCCGGAGAGCACGACTTTCACTCTCAATGGAGCGGTCTTCACCGTGCCAATGATTGGTGAGTTCAATGCACGCAATGCCGCCATGTGCGTCTGCGCCGCCCGTCATGCCGGACTGACGGATGATGAAATCCGTGCCGGCCTGGAAAGTTTCCGCGGGGTGCGCCGCCGCCAGACGGTGCGTGGAGAGGTGAACGGCATCACCATCATTGACGACTTCGGCCACCATCCCACCGCCATCCGCGAAACCTTGCGTGGCTTCCGCCAGAGGTATCCGGGCCGTCGCCTGTGGGCTGTTTTTGAGCCTCGCTCCAACACGAGCCGCCGCAATGTGCTGCAGAAGGAACTGATCGAGGCGCTCAAGGAGGCCGATGGCAGTGTCGTGGCAGCCGTGGCCAACCCGGAGAAGGTGGCGGCGGACCAACGCCTCGATGTGGAGGCGGTGGCAAAGGCGGTGGCTGCTGCTGGCAGCCCCTGCTTTCATGAAGCCGACACGGAGGCCATCCTGACCCGTCTGAAGGCAGAGGCCAGGAGCGGCGATGTGATCATCATTTTCAGCAACGGAGGCTTCGACGGCATCCATGGGAAGCTCGTGAAGGTGCTGGCCTGAGGCCAGGCAGGCCGAAAAGAATCACGCCTCTGGTCTGGGTCTCATCGGGGTCTCGGTCGGTGGTCCGGCCAGATCTTCTACACTGCTGCGGCGCAGTTCTCCGGCTTGGTTGGCCTGGATGAAGGTGCCTGCGCCAACATCCATGCATGTCAGCCATCCCAGGGGGCCATAAACCCAGGTGTCGATGCAGATGGCGAAGGGCTTGACGAGGGGCCAGCCGTTTTTCTGGGCAGTGTGACCACAGATGATGCGCTTGCCGGAACTGTGCGGAAAGATGTGGTCAAAGCGTGTCCAGAACAGCCAGTCGTCACTTTGATCCTCCAGCCTGTAATAAGCGTTGGCGTTGGCGTGGACGTAAAGGTTCTTGTCGTCCTCGTAGTAGCGCAGGCAGCGCTGGGTCAGGAATTCGATGTGCCGTGGATCCACAGATGCCAGGGAGAGGCTCTCGGACTGCTGACCGTAGGAGCGCACGGTCTCTTCGCCGCCCACACGGAGCCAGCCTTCGGGGCTCATGCGCTGGTTCAGAACATCGAGGAAAAGGATTTCATGATTGCCGATGATCGGCTTGAGCTGGGTGCGTTTTTCGAGGTCGAGCAGGAGGTCGATGACGCCTTTGGAGTCAGGGCCGCGGTCCACATAATCACCGAGGGTGATGAGTACGTCTTCGGGGCCCGGCTGCACGGCGTTGAGCAACGTGCGCAGGGCCTGGGAGCAGCCGTGTATGTCGCCGATGACCAGCGTTCGCATCGCCGCCACTTTGGGGCGTTGCGCGCCGCTGTGCAAGCCAGGATGCATTCTTCTCACAGAACTGCGAGATGACTTTCCCGCGAGCCGTCTATCTTCGGCCTTTCTGCATTCATGAACCTCCTCCAGTCGCTCGACTATTCCGTGCTCCAGCAGTGCATGCACTGTGGCATGTGCCTTCCCACCTGTCCCACCTACGTGGAGACGAAGCGGGAGCGCAACAGTCCACGGGGCCGGATCTCCCTGATGCGCAGCGTGGCGGACGGCGACCTGGCGGTAAGTCGTGAGCTGGCGGATGAGATGTATTACTGCCTGGGCTGCCTGGCTTGTCAGACCGCCTGCCCGGCAGGGGTGAATTATGCGGAGCTGTTTGAAACGGCCCGCGCTGAGATCGAACGTCAGGGCGTGGCCCGCACGCCGGAACGGGATTTCTGGCGCTGGTTGACGCTGAACCTGCTCTTCATGCGACCGCGCCTGCTGCGCCTGGCTGGCTGGGGTCTGAGGATCTGGCAGAAGACGGGGATGGACCGGCTGATGCGCCGAATTCACTTCCTGGGGCTGCTGCCAGGGCACCTTCGTGACCTGGAGCCTCAGACACCGCGCATGGCGGAGGCTTTTTCCGACAGCCTGATTGCGCCGGTGGAGTCACCGCAGCCCTTGCTGCAAAAGCCGAAGCATCGCGTGGGCCTGCTGACGGGCTGCATCCAGGATCTGGCCTTTTCCCACATCAACCGCGATACGGCGGACGTGCTGCTGGCAAACGGCTGCGAGGTGGTGACGCCGCGGGCGCAGTCCTGCTGCGGCTCCCTGCATGCCCACAATGGCGAACTGGAGCTGGCCCGTGAGCTGGCTCGCCGTCAGATCGACAGTTTTGACCTGGATTCCCTGGATGCCATCATCACGAACGCAGGCGGCTGTGGATCGCACCTTAAGCAGTATGGGCATCTTCTGCACGATGACCCTCTCTATGCGGCTCGTGCTAGGCAGTGGGATCGCAAGGTGAAGGACATTCATGAGTGGCTGGCTGGGATTGGCATCCGCCGCCCTCAGCAGGGGGCGGGTGTGGGTGAGGTGACCTACCATGAAAGCTGCCATCTCTGCCACGGCCAGAAGATCACCAGCCCACCCCGACAGGTCTTGCAAAGCATCCCAGGCCTCGTCTTGAAGGAACTGCCCGAGAGCAACTGGTGCTGTGGCAGTGCTGGAATCTACAACATCACCCAGCCCGAGCAGTCTGCGAAGCTCCTGAAGCGCAAGGTGGCCAACATTGAATCCACCGGCGTGGTCTGTGTCGCCACCTCCAATCCGGGCTGCCATCTGCAATTGGTGAATGGACTGCGTGAAAAGGGCGTGAATGTGACTCAGCCAGTGACTCTCCTGGCCCAGGCCTACCGTGCGGAGTCGGCGGCCATTTCCGCCGATTAAGGTGAAGGCTCAGGGCATCTTGTTCAGCGTGTAAGCACAAAGGCGGTGCCAAAGCGGCAAACCGTCTTTACTCGTGATTTCAGGCAGCTCGAACTCATGCACATAGCCCGCCCGTAGATTGCTGCACTGAACCGTGAGACTCAGCCCATCCTCGGAAAGCTGCCAGCCGCTGAGTTGCAAGGGCAGGGGATCCACCTCAGGGCTGCCATACTTGGCGGTGTGCAGGTAGGTGTAGCTCTGGGCCTTCGTTTGCGCCCAATCGGCAGCCTTCACCGAGTGGGTGAAAGTGAAGCGGAAGCCGCCAGGAACAGCTTCCAGTTTCTGGATTTCCAGCGGCACTTTGCCCGTCGGCACCAGACGCTGCAGTCCGTAAGGACGGCTGCCGTAGCTGTTCCAGCCTCGGTTGCTCTGGCCGACGATCATGGAGCCGTCATGGAGGAAGTTCAGCGTCAGCACGGCGCTTTGCAGCCCGTTTACGAAAGGGAAGCAGGCTCCCTGGTATTCACCGCCGACCTTCTCCAGAAACACACGGTTTACGCCGGAGAGCACAAACTCTCCGATGAACATCTGCTCCTCAAACGGGCCGAACTTGCCTCCGGTAAGGTTGCAGCGAAGGCCGGTGGTGCTTTGGCCGAACTTCACATAAGGCAGCCACACCGCCGGGAGGCAGAAACCAGGAACCTGGGTCACTGCTTCTGCCACCGTGATGCCGTCGAGTACCTTGGCCGGAGGCTTCACCGGGGAATCGGGACGCTTGGCATCCGTCAGGGCATCGGCATGGCCGAAGTAGGCTCCTTGGCGGATGTGCATCACCGGGCTCGTAGGCACCCAGTTGCCCTGCTGGTCGGTGCCAAAGATGTCGCCCTCGGCATTCAAGCCGATGCCGCAGGGGCTGCGGAATCCGGCAGAGAAGCCGGTGGCCGTGGTGCTGCCCTTTTTCGTGATGATGCTCCAGCCGCGCCAGAGCGGGTGCTTGGCCTCCTCACCTGCGCCCTCCCAGACCTTGCCCATCGAGCAGTTGAGCGTGTTGTGCATGTTGCCTTCGCGGTCAAACACGGGCCCATAAGCATATTCGTGGTAGGCTCCTGAGACTCCCCAGCCTTTGCTGGCGGCCAGATATTCATCAGCGACGCCGTCCTTGTCCGTATCGCGCAGCCGGGTGACCTCGCTGCGCTGGGTGACGTAGAGGTCACCTTCATGGTAGGCCAGCCCGAGGATTTCATGCATGCCGCTGGCAAAAAGGCGGTAGCCCAGGTTGGCCACCGTGGGTGGTTCGGCGCTTGGATGCTCGATGATCCAGACCTCGCCTTTGCGGAGCGAGACGGCGAGCCGCCCCTCAGGCATCACTGCGAGCCCACTGGCCTCAAAGTTGACGCCTGGGGGTGTTTCCAGCGTCACGGTGCGGTAGTAGTCGGACTGTTCCTGGGCCGCGAGGCCCAGGCACAAGCTCAAGGCCGGGAGCACCTGAAGGCCGAGAGCTGAGAGCCGAGAACTGAGAACAGACCTTACCATGACAGCACCTCCTTGGTTTCCTTGCCGTTGATCTTGATGATGCGCTCAAAACCGTCCTTTGTGGGCCGTAGCGTGTCTTCCACGGGCTGGCCGTCCAGGCTGTAGAGCATCGTGGGCACGCCGTCTTTGCTGAGACGGTAACCTTGAAATTCTCGCTGACCGTCAGCTGCAGGCATGGTCTTCACATCTGAGCCCAGCGGCTTGATGGGCAGCATTTCACGGCTCTGCCAGTTGCTCATGGCATCGAGGAACCTTCCCTTCCAGACGAGCGCCCAGCGCACCTGCACGGAATCAAAGGCGGCATTCACCTCTTCCGGGAAGCCGATGCCGATGGCATGCGTGCCCGCACCTTCAATGAAGCTTCGGAAGATGATCGGCCTGCCTGTCTTGGCGGGCTTGAGCTCAAAGTCTTCGGTGGAGATCAGACCTTCTGGCAGAGGCTGGCCTTCCAGTTCTTTGAGGTAGGTCCAGATGGACTCCACATCCTTGTCGGCCGTTTTCCTGCCCATGAACATGGGGGGCATCATCGTGCCCGGCTGGGTGGCCTGGGGGTTGAGCAGCAGTTCCTTGAAATACTCCGGTTGAAGCCGTTCCACCGTGTGGGTGAGCCTGGCCACCGGCGGGCCGAGGGATTTGCGATCCTTCAGGCCATGGCAGCCGACACAGGCCAGCCCGGTGGAGCCAAGCAGCTTGCGGCCGAGCTCCGCACGATGATGCTTTTCAAGGCCGCTGACATCGATGGTGACTGGCGTCTGGCGTTTGTCGGCTTCGGGCAGCAGGTCCAGCAGCATCTCGGTCTGCTCCCTGCCGAAGTTGGGCATGCGTGTGTTCATGTAGGGGCGAACACTGCCGCCTTCTCCGAACAGGATTTTTTCCAGCCAGCCCCGAGTGAGCTTGCGGCCTGTGTTGTCCAGGTTTGGGGGCAGGTGAGCCAGTTCGCCAAGAGACTCCGCCGTGGCATCGTTGCTGGTGAAGTATTGCGCGCGGGGATCTTCCGGGCCGCCTTTGCCATCGCGGTCATGGCAGGCATAGCAGTTCAGCCGTGTCATTTGCCAGTCCACCTTCTGCTGCGCCGTGAGCTGAGGGGCCACACCCTTTTGAATGGCGGTGATGGCCAGCTTCAGGGCACGTTTTTGCAGGTCATTCAGATCATAGCGAGGCGTGCCAGTCTTGTGAGCCGGGCCAAGGCAGCCTCCTTCGAGCTTCAGGGCTGTCAGTGCTCCGTTTTTTGCCGGAGCGCCCAGACTGCCTGAGGCTGCTTCTCCGCCCATCGTGTGGCAGGCCGTGCAATTCATTTCGGCAAACAGCGCCTTGCCCTGCTCGATGCTCTGTGGCGGCACTTGGAGCGCGGCTCGCTCAGTCGCCTTTTCCTGCTGGCGTCCGACGTGCAGGTAGGCCGCGATGTCGGCAGCTTCCTGATCGGTGAGGCGCATGTCAGGCATCCGGCCCGCCGGACGGTAATGCAGCGGGTTTTTCAAAAAGTGCGCCAAGGAGTTCACATCATAAACATCAGCGAAGGCGATGGGCACGGAGGCATTGCCGGGCTTTTCCACCTCCATTTCCGCAGGCACTTTTTCGGGACGGAAATCTGTGCCAGGCTCATGGCAGGCCACGCAGCCTGCCTTGTGATACAGCTCCTTGCCATGCGCGCCATCGCCGGACGGCATTTGCGGTGCAGGCTGCTTCAGTGAGCTGAGGTAGGTCACCAGGGCCTCCACCTTCACGGCATCGCCTTCCTCTCCTGCAAACATGCCGGGCATCTGAGTGCCTTTCTTGCGATATTGCGGGCTGCGCACGAACAGCCAGAGCTGGTCTGAATCCAGGCGTGAACCGACTCCGGCCAGATTCGGACCCGCCTTCGGAGCCAGACGTTGTTTCCAAGCCTCGGGCGCGGCGTGGCAGGCGGTGCAGTTCAATTCCGCCAGCAGCAGGTAGCCGCCTTCAATCACATGTTCGTCAGGATCTTCAGGCAGGTTGAACTGGTCAAAGTTGAAGACGTAGGCGTGATTGATCGGTTCCGCCTGCAGCGGATGGGCCTCGGAGCGGCCGCCCAGAAGCGCAGAGATCGCAAGCAAGGAGAAGGCTCGGGCTCGATTCATGATGGAGTGCGCTCTCTGCGTTCTTTTCGGGCCGGTTAGATGCCCATGCGTTTGCGTTCTTCATCCAAGGCCTGGATCCAGGGGCCGACAAAATGACCGCTGTCATGGTAGGTTCGGCCGGAGAACATGTGCTGGTCGATCACGCAGGGCTCGTTGACATAGATGCCGCCGCAGATTTCGAGGTCGAACTTGCACTTCGCCACCGTGGCCATGCGCAGACCGCGCACGATGTCCGCCCGCGCTGGGATTTCGACACCATGGCAGACACTGGCACAGGGCTTCTTGTTTTCCCAGAACCACTTCGTAATGCGCAGAAGGTCCTGGTCTTCGCGGATGTATTCCGGCGCACGGCCTCCGCTGAAGAAGATGCCCACGTATTCCTCAGGCTTGATGTCCTTGAAGGCGATGTCGGCGTCGATGCTGTAGCCTTCCCATTCCTTGGTGATGGTCCAGCCGGGCTTGATTTCATGCAGGACCATCTGGTACTTCCGTTTTTCCGGCGCGGCGATGACCGGTTTGTAGCCGCCTTCGATGAGGCGATAAAAGGGATACAGGGTGTCAACGGTTTCGGTGGCGTCGCCGACGATGAGGAGGACTTTGGCTTCGGACATGAGGGTGGCTGGGATGAATGGCAGCGTGTTCAATACGTGAGGGAGAAAGCAGAGTCATTCAGACTTTGCGGACAGGGCGTTCAGACTCTGCGGCAGCCTGAAGTGGAGGTGTAGGAGCTATTCCGCGTCGCGAGGCCTGAATGTAGCTGCTTACTTGCCCGCGTTCGCTTTCAGCCAGGCGCTGAGGGCCTTCACGTTCTGCACGAAGTCGAGGCTGTAGATGACGCCACCAGCGGGCTTTTGTTTTTTGCCGTTCGCGTCCCGCATGATGCCACGTTCGTCGTCGGTAATAGGCCAGGAGCCGTTGGGGGCTTGTTCTTTGAGGATGGTGGCGATGTCGGCGTCGGTGGGCGGGGAGGACCAGCGTTCTTTTTCGGTGCGGGGGAAGGTGACTTTTTCACCACGGGCGATCTGGCTGCCGGTGGCTTGCAGGGCGTCGAGTTCGCTGGCCCAGACCCAGCCGTAGTTGGAGGAGGCTTTTTTGTCGGAATAGGTCAGCTCGAAGCCCTTGCCGCCGGGGCCGCGCTCGAAGTAGAGGGGCTTGTTGGTGTTGAGTTCGTAGAAGCGGGCGAGCTTGTTGCCGGGCAGGAGCACGGTGCGGAGGTAGGTGATGGC
>CALDGV010000073.1 GCA_937941745.1 uncultured Prosthecobacter sp.
CTGAGTCCGCTATCGAACCTCAAACGAGAACCACGCCGTAAGGCGTGGTTCTTTATTGGTAGCACATGCCAAAGCAGCGTGTTGCTCTGGCGGAAGGCCTAAATCGGGCCTTGCCATCTTTGCCTGTCCGCAGCACTGACATGCAGTCAGCCAGCTTGGCTCATCATTTTTACATGGATTACAGCCCTATCATTGTCGCCAAACGTGCCCGTTTTCAGCTGCTTGAGGATTTGATGGGGCAGCCGGGCTTTTTTGACGATCCCAAGAAAGCCGGTGAACTGACGCGTGAACATCGCCACCTGGACGGGCTGCTGAAGAACTGGGATTCATACCAGAAACAGCTCTCTGAGCTCTCCGAGAGCCGGGAGATGTCCACCTGTGGTGATCCGGAGCTTGAGAGCATGGCGGTGGCGGAGATTCCCCTGGTCGAAAAGCGCGTCCAGGAACTGGAGAAGCTTGTCCAAGTCGCGGTGCTCCCTCCTGATCCCTTGGAGGGGCGCGATGCCTTGGTCGAGGTCAGGGCTGGAACCGGCGGGGACGAGGCCTCCCTTTTTGCCGCTGACCTCGTTCGCATGTATTCCCGCTACGCGGAGAGTGTCGGATGGAGGGTCGAAACCCTGGAATCCAACCCTTCCGACGTGGGCGGCTTCAAGGAAATCGTCATGAAGATCAGCGGGGAGGAGGTGTTCCGCCGGCTGCGCTATGAAAGCGGAGTCCACCGTGTGCAGCGTGTGCCTGCGACTGAGGCCCAGGGACGGATTCATACCTCCACAGCCACTGTGGCAGTGCTCCCGGAAGCTGAGGAAGTCGATTTCGAGCTCAAGAGCGATGAGGTGCGGATCGAGGTCTGCCGTTCTTCGGGTGCGGGAGGGCAGGGGGTGAACACCACCGATTCCGCGGTGCAGGTGATGCACATTCCGACGGGCATCATCGTGCGCTGCCAGGACGGACGAAGCCAGATCAAGAATAAGGAAAAAGCGCTCAACATCCTCCGTTCGCGGCTGCTTGAAAAGAAGCAGCAGGAGGAGGCGGCCAAGTATTCTGCCCATCGCCGTGACTTGATCGGCAGTGGTGGGCGTGAGGAAAAAATCCGCACCTACAACTTCCCGCAAAACCGCGTCACGGATCACCGCATTGACCTCACTTTGTACAACCTCGACAGCTTCATCGATGGAAAGATCGATGACATGCTGGAGAAACTGCTCGCGGCTGATCTGGAAGAGCGCCTGGCGGAGGCAGGGCTGCGCTGATCTCACGGCATGAAAACGCTTCTGGAAGTGCTGACCGCTGGCGCAGGCTATCTGCAAAAGCAGGGGGTGGATGAGGCCCGGCTGAACATGGAACATCTGCTGGCCCATGTGCTCGGATGCCGCCGCCTCGATTTGTACCTCCGCTTTTCCGAGCAGATGCACGAGGCTGACCTGGCGTCTTTGCGCGACCTGACCCGCCGCCGTGCCGAGGGCGTTCCGCTTCAGCATCTGCTGGGCACGGTGGATTTCCTGGGCCATGAATTGATCAGTGATCACCGAGCCCTGATTCCACGTCCTGAGACGGAGCATCTGGTGGACTGGATGCTGCGTGAAGTATCCTCCGGACGATGGAGCCGGCCTGCTTCGGTGCTCGACATGGCCACCGGTTCGGGATGCATCGGGCTGACTCTCGCCGCAGCGTGGCGCGACTCACGTATCAAGCTCGCCGATGTTTCTGAGGATGCCCTCGACCTGGCGCGGCTCAATGCCTCCCGTCTCGGGCTGGATCAAGTGCAGCTGGTCCGGAGCGACCTGTTTGAAAAGGTTCCAGGATGCTTTGACCTCATCGTGAGCAACCTGCCTTACATTCCATCGGCTGAGATCGCGACGCTTTCCCGGGAGGTGCGCAAGGATCCAGTCCTGGCCCTGGATGGCGGTCCAGACGGCATGGAAATCATCCGCCGTTTTCTGAAGGATGCTCCGGTGCACCTGAATCCCGGCGGGCGAATCGTTCTTGAGGTGGGGCATGACCAAGGGAGCACGGTCGCCGGCTTCGCTGAAGCGTCTGGTTTCAAGGAGGCACACCTGCTGGCGGATCTGGCCGGCATCGAGCGCTTTGTGATCGCCCGTTACGAGCCGGCCAGCTAGCAGGCCGGAGTCCTGAGCAAGAGGAGCCGCAGATGCTTCAGCCCTCCACGTTCCCTCTGCATGAACTTCGGCAGGCCCTGGTCTCGCTTGCGGAGCGTGATGTGCTGGTTGGTACCTCGTCATGGAAGTATCCGGGATGGACCGGCCTGCTTTACGATGAGCAGCGCTACCTGCATCGCGGCAAGTTCGCCGAGAGCCGTTTCGAGCGTGACTGCCTGGAGGAGTATGCGCAGGTCTTCCGCACCGTCTGTGTGGATGCCGGCTACTACAAGTTCCCCTCGCCGGAATACATCAGCCGCCTTTGCGCCCAGGTGCCTGAGGGGTTCCTCTTCTCCTTCAAGGTCACGGACGAGATCACCGCGCGCACCTTTCCGAATCTGCCGCGTCATGGCAGCCGAGCCGGGCAGCGCAACCCGCGCTTCCTGGATGCCGAGCTGTTTCGCGCGGCCTTTCTCTCGTCCTGCGAGCGCCATCGTGAAAAGATCGGCCTGCTCATCTTTGAGTTCAGCCACTTTCATCCCCGCGATTTCGGTCGTGGCCGGGAATTTGTCGAACTGCTGGACGCATTTCTGAGCCAGCTGCCGCGCGGCTGGCAGTATGGAGTCGAGGTGAGAAACCGATCCCTGCTGAATCCAGACTATTTTCAGATGCTGGCAGGTCATGGAGTCGCTCATGTGATGAACAACTGGACGCACATGCCGCCAGTCGCTGAGCAGTGGCAGCTGCCGGGAGTCGTCACCGCAGAGGATTTCACCGCCGCCCGCTTCCTGCTCAAGCCAGGCCGCACCTTTGAGCAGGCTGTCCAAGCCTTCAGCCCCTACACCATGACCCGGGAGGTCAATGAGGAGGCGCGTGAGGCTGCGGCGGCCATCATCCGGATGAGGGCCGAGGCCCATGCCAAGGCCAGGACCAGGCCTACCTATCTGTTTTTCAACAACCGGCTTGAGGGGAACTCCCTCTGGACGATTCTCGCCATCCTGTCGCGGCTGAAAGAAACGTCTCTGGCTAGGGGTGAGTGATGGCTTCGTCGAGGTTCAGCACAGCGCGGCAGATGGAGGTCCAAAGCACTTCGTCTGTGAGCTTCTGGCTGCGCTGCTTTTGAAGGTAGGCCTGCAGCATCGCCACCTCGTCGGCAGAGGGTGGTCGTGTCACGCACCGGCGGAAAAGGTTGTTCAGACGGCTGGTCTCATCCTGGGATTCTGAGATCACTTGCCTGGCCATCGCTTGTGCGGCTTCCATGAACATCTGATCATTCAGCAGGGTGAGGGCCTGGAGGGGGCTGTTGGAGACATCACGCCTGGCCAGACAGGCTTCTCCCGTGGGGGCGTCGAAGGTGGTGGCCATGGCAAAGGGGGCGGTGCGTTTGATGAAGGTGTACAGGCTGCGCCGGTAGCGGTCCTCGCCTTCGCTGGTCTTCCATTCGACCTTTCCATACGTGCCTTCCGTGGTGACGCTGGCTGGTTGCGGTGGATAGACGCCTGGACCACCCATCTTGAGAGACAGCACGCCCGCCGCCTTGAGGGCTGCATCTCGGATGACTTCCGCATCCAGGCGGAAGCGTGCACCTCGGGCCAGCAGGACATTTTCCGGGTCCTTCTGGGTCAGCTCAGGCGTGCTGCGGCTGCTTTGTTTGTAGGTGGCGCTGGTGACGATGAGCCGGTGCAGCTTCTTCATGCTCCAGCCGTCTTTCACGAACTGCACGGCCAGCCAGTCGAGCAGTTCGGGATGACTTGGGGCCTCGCTTTGGTAGCCGAAGTCCTCCAGGCTCTTTACGAGACCGCGGCCAAAGAAGGCCTGCCACTGGCGGTTCACCGTCACGCGGGCAGTCAGCGGATTTTCAGGGCTGAAAAGCCATTGGGCGAAGGTGAGGCGGTTCGCGGGCGCCCCCTTCGGCAGCGAGGGCAGGAAGGCGGGCACGGCGGGCGGCACGGTTTCCTTCGGCTGAAGGTATTCACCACGATGATAACGGCTCGTGGCACGTGGGTTGGAGGCGGGGCGTTCCTTCAGTGCCAGGGTGGGCTGACCGCGTGGCAGGCTGCGCCGTGCTGCAAGCAGAGGTGCAGCGGCCTGCTTCATCTCCGGTGCGGTTTCGAGGAACCGCTGCTTCAGCAGGTCTCGTTTGGTCAGGTCCGCTGCAGCCAGGGCGTTTTCCACTTCCAAGGGATGACCGGTAGCCGTTGCCTGGCTGCTGGTGGTCACGGAAAGCCGGAAATGCCCGAGCGGGCAGGCGAAATGCTTTTCAAAGAGCATTTTCAGGTCAAAGCCGTTCGTGAGATCGATCGGCTTCTCGAAGTGAAACACTGCCGTGTGATGCTGGCCGTAACCACCGAGCACCTGCCAGCCGCTGCTCATCTCGGCATCGAGCGCTGCGGAGGCGTTGTTCGTCTTCCGTACCTTTGCTCCCTTTCTGTTGGCAGGAGCCGCATCGCTGATGCGGTCCTCTTCGGCATCGTTGGTTGCCTCCGCGCGGGAGATCTTCACGCGCTGGCCGTTTTGGAAGGCCTGCAATTCACTGAGAAAGAAACCTCCCAGCGGACCTTCGTAGTAGGTGAGGCCTGGGCCGTCGTTGGGCAGGCTCGGGTGGCTGGCGACCTCGAGTTTGACCGCTGTGACGCCTTGGATCGGCGCTTTGAAGCTCAGGTCATAGACATCGCTCTTGGAAATGTCACCGCTGCCAAGGATGAAGCCGTCAGGCTGAAGCTCCAGGTGCGGCATGGAGGTCTTCATGGCTGTGGGACGGATGATCTGCCACTGCGCCGCCTGCTTGGATTCAGCGGCCATCCAGGTCTCCAGGCCCATTTCCAGTGCGGCTTCACCGCCAGGGTATTTCCGGGGCAGGTCTGCCTCCAGTTGCTTGATCTTGGCAGCGTGGGCTTTCTGCTGAGCCTCGATTTCCGGTGTGGGGATGTGGTAGGTGGGCTCGTCGGCATTGTTCAGCAACGCCAGGACACTGTAAAAGTCCGTGTGCAGGATCGGGTCATACTTGTGGGTATGGCACTGGGCGCAGTTCATGGTGAGGCCCATCCAGGCGGTGCCGGTGACGCCGACACGGTCCACCATGGCATAGAAGCGGTATTCATTGGGGTCGATGCCGCCCTCCTCGTTGAGCATCGTGTTGCGGTGGAAGCCGGTGGCGATGATGTCCTCCGGCGTGGCGTTGGGCAGCATGTCCCCGGCGAGCTGCCGGATGCTGAACTGGTCGAATGGCATGTCGTCATTCAGCGCCTTCACCACCCAGTCGCGATACGGCCAGATCTGGCGCGGGCGGTCCTTCTCGAAGCCGTTGGTGTCTGCATAACGTGCGAGGTCCAGCCAGCGGCGCGCCCAGCGTTCACCATACTGCTTGGAGGCGAGCAGGGAATCGACGAGCTTCTCATAGGCGTCCGCTGACTTGTCCTGGGCGAAGGCATCCGCCTCAGCAGGCGTGGGCGGCAGGCCGATGAGATCCAGGTACACCCGGCGCACCAGGGTGTAGGCATCCGCTTCTGGTGAAGGTTTCAGCCCCTCCTGGGCCAGTCGTTCGCGGATGAAGTGATCAATGCCGGCCTTTGGATCCTTCGAGGGCTGTGGCGGTGAATAGGCCCAGTGCGCTTCGTATTTAGCACCTTCGGCGATCCATTGTTTGAGGATGCTCTTCTCCTTGTCGGAGAGCACTTTCTTCGTGTGTGGAGGTGGCATGACCTCGTCCTCGTCGGTGGAGAGGATGCGTTTCACGACCTCGCTGGCGTCCGGCTTGCCGGGGACGATGGCGACCTCGCCGGATTTGCCCGCACCGTAGGCGGAGGCCTGCAAGTCGAGGCGCAGCTTGCCCTTGCGCCCATGGTCGTCCATGCCGTGGCAGGTGAAGCACTGCTGCGCGAGCACGGGGCGCACATCGCGGTTGAAGTCGAGCGCGTGAAGGAGTCCTGGAGCCAGGAGGAGAAGCAGAGCGGGCTGTTTCATGAAAATCACCTCTTCTGAACGGTCGGAAACCCGGCTTCCAGACGGCAAAAATGGCAAAGACTGAGCGTGGAATGGCGGGCCGGGGTGTGACGAAGATACCTGCTTCAGGCATCCGCAGCCGGAAGAGGCCGATGCGGTGGTCCGTTTGAAGGTTGCTATGCGTTCCCCAGCCCCGCTCTTCTGGCTCGCCGCCACCCTCGCCCTGACCCTCAGCCAGGCCGAGGACGTCCGTCATCAGCCGCTCAAGGACCTCGACGGCTACTTTCCCTTCAACCCGCCTTCTTCCCTGAGTGAGTGGGAGGTTCGCCGCGAGAAGGTCCGCAGGCAGATCCTCGTCTCCCAGGGCCTCTGGCCCATGCCCACGAAGACACCGCTGAACGCCGTGATCCATGGCAAGGAGGTCGGCGATGGCTTCACCGTGGAGAAAGTCTATTTCGAGAGCGCTCCCGGCTTCTACGTCACCGGCAGCCTGTGGAAGCCCAGCGTCATCAAGGGCAAGGTGCCCGGCGTGATGTTTGCGCACGGCCACTGGCAGGATGCGCGCCTGTCTCTGTCCACGCCCGACAAAGTCCGCCAGGAGATCGCCACCGGGGCCGAGCGTTTTGAAAAGGGCGGCCGCAGCATCTTCCAGTCGCTCTGCGTCCAGCTCGCCCGCATGGGCTGCATCGTCTGGCAGTGGGACATGCTGAGTGATTCCGACTCCAAGCAGATTCCCCGGGAGGTGGTGCACCGCTTTGCCAAGCAGCGGCAGGAGATGAACACCGTGGAGGACTGGGGCCTGTTCAGTCCGCAGGCGGAGGCGCACCTGCAGTCCATCATGGGCCTGCAGACCTGGAATGCCGTGCGCGGCCTGGACTTCCTCCTCTCCCTGCCCGAGGTCGATCCGGAGCGCACCGCCATCACCGGTGCCAGCGGCGGCGGCACGCAGACCATGCTGCTCGCGGCCATTGACGACCGCATCAAGCTCTCCTTCCCCTGCGTGATGGTCAGCACCTCCATGCAGGGCGGCTGCACCTGCGAAAATGCCAGCCTGCTGCGCATCGGCACCGGCAATGTGGAGTTCGCCGGCCTCTTTGCGCCGAAGCCTCAGGGCATGAACACCGCCAACGACTGGACCAAGGAGATGGCCATCAAGGGCTTCCCGGACCTTCAGAAGCTCTACACCACCTATGGCAGCAAGGAGAACGTCTTCCTGCTGCGCGGCGAGCACTTCCCGCACAACTACAACGCCGTCACTCGCAGCGCCTTCTACACCTTCCTGAACAAGCACTTCAAGCTCGGCTTCCCCTCGCCGGTGATCGAGCAGGATTACGAGCCGCTGCCGCCGGAAAGGCTCACGGTCTGGAACGAGCAGCACCCCGCGCCCAAGGCCGCTGATCCTGAGTTCGAGCGCCGCCTGCTGAAATACTTCACCCAGGATGCGGAGAAGCAGCTGGCCGCCGCCGGACCCGAGGTGCTGCGCCAGGGCGTGGAGGTCATCCTCGGCCGCACCTATGAGGAAGCGGGCGAAGTGGCCTGGACGCTCCAGGACAAGCAGGACCGCGGCGATCACCTG
>CALDGV010000074.1 GCA_937941745.1 uncultured Prosthecobacter sp.
ATCTGCCAGCCGATCCTGCCTGCGAGGTTGGATTGCTGGAACTGGCTGTTCACGCGCTGGCCCTGCATGTCGGTGCGGCTGGCCTCGAAAGCCCAGTCCACATCACCGGCAGCACCGAGAGTGCTGATACCTTCACGGAAGGTGCCGTAGCTGCCGGCCTCAAAAAAGGCTGTCGTCTCCGGCTTTTCCAGCCCACGTCCGCTGCGGGTGATCACGTTGATCACCCCGCCCATGGTGCGTCCGCCATAAAGGCTGGCCGCAGGGCCGCGCAGCACCTCCACGCGCTCCACATTGTCGAGCGCCATGGTTTCGATGTTGAAGGAGCCGGCAAGGTTCATCGGCACCGGGCGTCCGTCGATCATCAGCATCGTATCCTTGGTGGCGGTGCCGCGCGTGAGCACGGTGGTCACGTTGCCAGGGATGCCGGGGTTCACCACCGTCATGCCCTGCACGTGACGCAGGGCATCTGCCAGAAGGCGGAACTGCTCCTGCTCGATCCTCTGTCGGTCGATCACGGTAATGCTGGAGGCGGTCTTGTCCGCCTCGGTTTCGTCCTTGGTGGCTGTCACCACCAGGGCCGGAACCTCCTCTGTCTTCGTCTTGGTCGTTTCCTGTGCGGGGAGCACGGCGGCCCCCAGCACACTCAGTCCTGCGAGGGCACGATAAAGCCCCTCCAGGCGCACTTTGCGCTGTTTCATGTGTTGTCTTGCTTGGATCTGGCAAGAGCGAACGCCCGCACCTTCCGCCTTTCCTGGCTGGAAAGGACTGGCACGGGGAGATCGGTCCCACCCTTCATTGTAGCGATGAAGTTGGTTCCCGCCGGTCTCCACTTGGAGGGGCGGGAGTGAGCATTTCGCAGCGAGATATTCGGACTCCGGGTTTGTCACCGCCGGCGGGATTGGGGATTCCGAATGCGAAATTCCAAACTCAACCAGGCAGTTGCCTTTCTCCCTCGCCTTCACCGGTCGTCGCCTTCCGATTGGCTTTGCCTGCCAGACATCACTGCCTGGCACGTTGGGGGATTGTGACCCGATACCGCAGCGCCACTGTGACCGGTTCTCACGGTCTTCCCTGCATCTGCGAAACGGCTGCCAGCGCCGTTCACCACGGCCCTGGACTGGATAAAGAAAACGCGCCGCCCATGAAGGAGCAGCCCGCCATGCAAGGCAGTTAGCCGCAGGTGCGGGAAGCGCAAGAAAAGCCTTCGCTCCTCATTCGAGATGCGCGATAAAACCGGCGCATGGATGTCCGAACCCTCTTCCTGAATGCCGAGGCGCTGATGCCGGAGATGCTCGAATGGCTCCGCCGCATGGTGGCAGTCAACAGCTTCACCACCCACATTTCGGGGGTGAATGATGTCGGCCGCCTCACGGCCCAGTGCTTTCACACGCTCGGCTTCGAGGCGGAGAGCGTGCCCTCAGGGGATCCGGCACATGGCAGCCACCTCTTCCTGCGGCGAGGGCCTGCCGAAGGCCGTCCCGTGCTGCTCGTCACCCATCTCGACACCGTCTTCCCACCGGAAGAGGAGGAGCGGAACCACTTTCACTGGCAGCCCGAGGGCAACCGCATCTACGGCCCCGGCACGGTGGACATCAAGGGTGGCACCACCCTCATCTGGCTCACGCTACAGCTCCTCCGCCAGGGCTGGCCGCAGCTCTTTGAGAACACCTCCTGGCTCATCGCCGCCAATTCCGCCGAGGAGGTCATCGGAGCCGACTTCGCCCGCCGCACGGCGGAACGGTGTCCACAAGGAGCCCGGGCCGTGCTCGTGTTTGAAGGCGGACCTCATCTGCAGGATGGCTGGCACCTCGTGACTGCCCGCAAGGGGCGCGCTGAGTATCGGCTCACCTGCCAGGGACGGGGCGCCCATGCAGGCAGCAACCATGCCGAAGGCATCAACGCCGTGGTGGAACTCGCCGCCCTTCTCCCCGGCATCGCCGCCCTGACACAGCCCGCCCGCCAGCTCACCCTGAACCTTGCCTCCATGCATGGCGGCACCGTATTGAACCGCGTTCCGCACGAGGCCGTGGCGGAACTGGAAATGCGTGCCTTTGACCCCGGCGCCCTGGAGGAGGCCGCGCAGGCACTTCAGCAGCTTGAGGGCCCCACCCGAGGCGGGGCACGCCTCCAGGTGGAGCGCCTTGGCGGCACCCAGGCTTGGCCGGAAACTGCCGACACCCGGAAACTCTACCACCTCTGGGAAAAGGCCGCCGCACGCCTTGGCCTCAGCACCGTGGCCGAGCAGCGCGGCGGACTGAGCGATGCCAATTACCTCTGCCACCTTGGCCCCACCCTCGACGGCCTCGGCCCCTCCGGTGGGAATGCGCACTGTTCGGAGCGCAGCGCCGATGGCAGCAAGCTGCCCGAATACGTCGAGCAGGACAGCTTCGTCCCGAAAGCAGTGCTCAATGCCGTGGCCATCGCCGACCTCCTCAGCCAAGGCTGATCAAAGCCCCAGCTCCATCTGACCATCCAGCACCGGCCTGCGAAAGTGTGCCGCACTGACCTCCGGCCTCCGGTGCAGCATCCCAGCGCGCCTCAAAGACACCTTGAAAAGCTGCGCCACATGCTCCGACCACACGCCCACGCCCTTCAGCCGCTTGCCAAAGTCGCCATGGGAAAGGGTGCGCCCCTGGGTTTCCTCGATCCGGCCCAGCACCTTGTCCTTCATGCCGGGGAAATGCTCCTCCAGCCAGAGGGCGAAGATCTCCTTCACGCTGAAGGGCAGCCGCACCACCGTGTAGCCGGCAAAGGAGGCCCCAGCTTCCTTCGCCGCCTCGATGATCGCTGGCAGTTCGCTGTCGTTCAGCCCAGGGATCATGGGCGCGGCCGAAACACCCACCGGCACGCCTGCCTCCGCCAGACGCCGGATCGCCTCCAGGCGCATCTTGGGGGATGAGGCGCGCGGCTCCAGCTTTCTCGCCAAATCCGCATCCAGCGTCGTGATGGAGATGTAGGCCGCCACGGCCTGATGCCGGGCCAGTTCGCGCAGATGATCCAGGTCTCGCGTGATGAGGTGGTTCTTGGTGATCAGCACCACCGGATGCCGGCACTCCGCCAGCACAGCCAGGCAGCGCCGCGTGATCTCCAGCTTCTTCTCCAAAGGCTGGTAGGGGTCCGTCACGCCGCTTAGCGAGAGGTGTTCCGGCACATATTTTTCCCGCGCCAGTTCCGCGCGCAGCAGTTCCGGAGCATCCGGCTTCACCAGGATGCGGCTTTCAAAGTCCACACCGGCGGAGAAGCCCAGCCACTCATGCGTGGGCCGAGCATAACAGTAGGCGCAGCCGTGCTCGCAGCCCCGGTAAGGGTTCAGGCTCGCGCTGAAGGGCAGGTCCGGACTGCTATGTCGCGAGATTACCGAGGTCGAATGATCGCGGAAGAGCTTCGTCGCCACCTTGGGCGGCTCCTCTCCCGGGTCGTAATGCAGATGCAGCGCCGAATAACGCTGCTCTGGGTTTACCGCAGCCCCGCGGCCATGTGGCCTGACTCCTGGCGGCGGAGCATGGTCCATGACGTCACCTCCATTCAGGCCGTCACCCGGGCCGCCCAGGGCATCGAGTCCGCCGCACGCACCCGGGCCTCCATCTTGAAGGCCACCAGCAGCAGGCTGCTGAAGGCCAGATCACTGAGCAGAGAATTTTTCAGGAAGACCCAGCTCGGCGGAAAGCCCGGCAGACCGGTCGTCTGCGCCTGCCACCAGCCTGCCAGCGTCTTGGCATAACCCGGCTCCACCATCCAGGCGGCGGAGTTCGTCACCAAGTAAAACAGCACGCCGCAGAAGGCTGCGCCGGCCAGAGCAGCCAGCACGTTCAGGGAGCCGCGGCAGCGGGAGGCCGCCAGCGCCGCAGCACCATACATCGCATAGATCGCCAAGCTCTCTGGATCCAGGGCCTGCGTCACGCCCAGTGCGGCAGCATTGATCCCCAGCATGGCCACCGGCCAGGTCCACCAGGGCAGCGCACGCGGCATCACCAGCGTGCCGGTGAAGGCCAGCGCCATCCAGGGGGAAAAGTTCGGCAGCAGCGTCATGCCTTCCGAGGTCAGCTTCATCCAGCGGAAGACCAGGGCCGCCGCGATGAAGGCGAGCGGGAACCAGAACAGGGAGACAGAGCGGCGGGTGGCGGACATGGAGCGCGAGAATACGGCGTCTCCTCCACTGCGCAACCCTCAGGCCGCATCCTTTCTCCCCTCATGCAGGTTGATGAGGCTCATGGCACCAGAACGAAGGAGCTCAGATCACGCTGGACAGTGGCTTTTTTAATCCACCTGAAAGCTTTTCTTCGTGCCGAGATACCCCGATGCTGATGCAACCCCGTCAGGAATCCCCAGCCGCTCCATGAA
>CALDGV010000075.1 GCA_937941745.1 uncultured Prosthecobacter sp.
CTGCTGGTGATCGACAAGCAGAACGGCGGCAAGGCGGATGCGCTGAACGCGGCGATGGACCTGGCCACCCACCCTTATGTCTGTTCGGTGGATGCGGATTCGCTGCTGGATTCCGATGCGCTCATGCGGGCCATGCGGCCCTTCATCGACCATCCGGACACGACGATGGCCGTGGGCGGCACGATCCGCGTGGCCAACGGCTGCACCGTGCGCGCCGGGCAGGTGCTGGAGGTGCGCCCGCCGCGCCGCTGGGTGGAGCTTTTCCAGGCGGTGGAATACCTGCGCGCTTTCCTGCTGACGCGCATGGCCTGGACGCGCTCTGAGTCCGTGACCATCATCTCCGGCGCCTTTGGCATCTTCCGCCGTGAGACGCTGCTGGAGCTCGGCGGCTATGAGCACGGCACGGTGGGGGAGGACATGGAGCTCGTGGTGCGCATGCACCGCTGGGCGGCGGAGAAGGGCCTCTGGCACGCCGTCAGCCATGTGCCCGATCCGGTGTGCTGGACGGAGGCACCCTCGACGCTGAACATCCTCTCCCGCCAGCGCACCCGCTGGCAGCGTGGCCTCTGTGACACGCTCTGGAGGCACCGCGACATGATCCTGCGGCCGCGCTACGGCCCGGTGGGCATGATCGCCCTGCCGTCCTTCCTGTTGTTCGACATCCTGAGCCCGCTGCTGGAGATGCTGGGCCTCCTGATGGTGCCACTGTGCTATGCGGCGGGCATCCTGAGCTGGGAGTTCTTCGTGGCCTACTGCATCGTGGTTTTCGCCTTCGGCATGTGCCTCAGCCTGTGCTCGATGATCATGGCGGAGTTCTCCCTCCAGCACCATCGTCGTGTGGGGGACCTCGTCCGCCTTGGACTGGGCGCGATCGTGGAGAACCTGGGCTACCGGCAGCTCAACAGCTGGTGGCGCGTGAAGGGCATCTGGCAGTTCCTGCGTAATAAAAAAGGCTGGGGAGACATGCCGCGCCGAGGCTTCACCAAGCCGGCGGGAGGTGCTTAATCCCCAAGCTGCTCCAGCAGCGTGTTCTCCGGCTCGTGCAGCAGGATGACTGGCATGAGCCGTTCGGGCAGCTGCATAGCGCGGGCGATTTCATAGAGGTTCTGGATGAGCTCCGCCACCTTGCCCGCAGGCTGTCCACGCATGGTGGTGCGGCTGCCGGGCACGGCGGCCTCGCGCACCTGCGCCAGGCTGAAGGCGGGGGCTGTGGCGCTGACATCGTTCTCGTAAAGCACCACCGCGGTGCCTTTGCCCGGCCAGGGGGAGACCCAAAGACGACCTGCCTCCGCCTTGCGGAAGGAGAAGCTGCGCGTGTCCTCGATCGGGCCGCACTCGATGGCGAGAGAGACGGGGCACTGGTGCACGGCGCTCCACTCCAGCCAGGCCGTGGCCCAGGCGGCGGCTTCCACGGGGTCGCTCCGGTAGTTCATGGTGACCACGCGACTGGCGTTTTCCGCCATGGACTGGAGCACGGAGCCGGAGTGCTCCACGCCGAGCAGCCAGAAGGGCACCACGGCCTCCACCGGCATCGGGCTGGCCTTGGCGAGGGACTCGAAAAGCAAGCCCCAGTTCTCATGCCAGCGCTGCTGCTGGAGGCCGAAGCCGGGCAGCAGGTAGGGCTCCACATCATACTGGGCGGCATCGAGGGCGCTGCCCTTCCAGCCTGCCAGCTGGCGCAGCCTCTCCACCACGCTTTCGCGGGTGTGGGCCAGGATCATGTGCGGGTCGCCCTCCACGGCCACGACCTGGAATCCCTCCTGGCGCATTTCCGTCAGGATGCTGCGCACTTCATCGCTCAGCTCTCCGCGCGGTAGGGCCAGCTGGAGCACCTTGATTCCGGCCTCCTTCCAGAGCGGGCGCATTTTCTGCCAGCGGCGGTGGTTGGTGGACCAGTCCCAGACGCCCAGCATGGGCTTGGGCGGCGCGGAAGCTTTGGCAGAAACCTGGTTGGGCTGGAAAACAGCCTTGCTGACCTCAACCCAGCCATCGGCAGCCCCCAGGGAGGCCAGCGTGAGCCGCACGCCGCGTGCCTGGGCGGCCCGGGAAGGTAGGTCAAAGGTGTGCGAAGAGCCTGCTTCACTGAGGCGGATGCGGCCGAGCACTTCGGGATCAGGAAAGCCTGCGCCGCGGTCGAGGCTGCAGCCGATCTCCACCTCACCGGAGCCCTTCAAGGCCAGCTCCACCTGCCAGCCGCGAGCGCGCGGCCAGGCCGGGATGTGCCAGCGCGTGGCGCTGTAAAGGCCGGCGGGCTTCACGCCGGAGCGGACGTCCCAGGTGGTCTCGGCTGTCTCGCGCTGGATCACCCGCTCTTCGATGCCAAAGGGCGTCCACTCCATCAGCCCCGCCACATTCATGCCGGCGGGCAGCGGCAGCCTTGCTTTGATCTCGTTCAGCGCAGACACCTCCTCAATGGCGACCTCTGCCGGGGCTGATTCCGTGACGGCGGCGGCATTGACTTCATCCACGACCGGCTTGGTCCGGGACAGGTTGCCGATGATCTGCAAGCCGGAAGGTGCAGTCTGGGTCAGTTCCTCCGGGTAAAGGCCGATCCAGCGCACCTGCCCTGGCGGCAGTGCCAGCCCTCCTTCCTGCTGCGCCTCGGGCTCCACACGCAGCACGCGCCAGCGCCCTTCCGGGGTCAGCGAACGCTGCCAGGAGGCGAGGTTGCGCGGCAGGGGCTGGCCCTCAGGCCATTCCTGCAGGGTCAGCACCTGGACGGGGTCGGCGGCGTTCATCGCAGGGGCCAGCAGGCAGGCGAGCAGCAGGGAGGTACTCAGTCCGGAGAATGGCGGCGGTAGCTTCATGGAGACATCACAGCATGAGCGGGGCTTCGATCAACCTCTTCTCGACCAGCGTCCGTATCAGCTCATCGTGAGAATCCTGGATCCGCTTGAGGAGGGTGCTCTGCTTTTCACGCGTGTCTGCCTCGTTCTCCGCCTCTTCCAGCAGGGCGGCCAGCCTTCGGAAGCCGATGGTGCCGCTGGAGCCTCGGGCGCGGTGGGCCGCCTGCTTCCAGTTCGCCTCATGGCCCTCGTCCAGCGCCAGCCGCATCTTGCCGATCATCTCTTCCACCTGGCTCACGGCCATCTGGACCAGGTCCTTGTCCATGTCGGCATCACCTGTTAGGCATTCCTGCATCTGCGGTTCGTCGAGCACGGGCGGCAGCGGGGCTTTTTCGCTAAGGTCCGCCATGGCGGCCGTGGCTTTCGCCAGGGCGTCGGTTGACGGGGTGACTTCTCCTTCTGCTCCCGGTAGCCAGCGCGCCAGGGCTTGTTCCAGCTTGTCCAGCTCGATGGGCTTGGTCAGGTAGGCGTTCATGCCGCTGGACAGGCACTGCTCCAGTGCTCCGGCCATGACATGCGCGGTGACGGCGATGATGGGCATGGGCGTGCGATGATTTTCCTGTTCCCAGGCCCGGATGGTGCGGGTGGCCTCAAAGCCGTCCATCTCCGGCATCTCGCAGTCCATGAGGATGAGCTCGCCATCGCCCGCCTTGGCCCGCTCCACCGCCTCGAGGCCGTTGTTGCAGAAGGCCACCGTCATGCCCAGGTGGTCCAGCTGGTTGCCAATGACACGCCGGTTCACGGGGTTGTCGTCGGCCACGATCAGGCGGGTGGGCGGCAGCACCCGCGAGACTGGCGGCAGGCTTTCCTTGGGGGGTGGCACCACGCCTTCATTGAGGTGGTTGTAGAGGTCCGAGGGCCTGAATGGGTAGTGCAGCGTGGCTTGCACGCCTTCCTTCTGAAGCTGCTGCGGGCTGATGTCCTCCTGGTCGGTCATCAGGAAGATGGGCACTTCTTTCAGCCACTCCAGGGAACGCAGATGCCGCACCTGTCCCAGCCAGTCTTGAGCCGTGTTGGAGATGATAACGAGCGCCCGCGTGGGCTTCTCCATGGTGTGCCCGTTCCAGGGCTCCTGGTGGGGGATGTCGGAAATCTGGGTGTAAACCAGCGGCTTCAGGCCCCACGCACTGGCGTGCTCACGCACGGCATCCGCCGTCATCGGGCGGTTCTCCAGGGCGATGAGGATCGGCCTCGACTCCAGCACGTGCGCCTCGTGTTCCGCTTCGACGATGCCGAAGCTGGCGGTGAACCAGAACATCGAGCCCCGCCCAGGGGTGCTTTCCACGCCCATCGAGCCGTTCATCCGCAGCACCAGCTCGCGGGAGATGGCCAGCCCCAGCCCGGTGCCGCCATGGCGCTGCGCCAGCTTCACATCCACCTGGGAGAAGGGCTGGAAAAGCCGCGCCTGATCTTCTTTGGAGATGCCGGGGCCGGTGTCGCGCACCTCAATGCGCAGCAGCACGCGTCCGCTGTCGCTCTCATCCGCCCTGCGGATCACATGCACCGTCACGCCACCTTTCTCGGTGAACTTGATGGCGTTGGAAATGAGGTTCGCCAGCACCTGCCGCAGCCGCAGCGGATCGCCCAGCAGACGGCGTGGCAGGTTGGGGGCCAGGTGCGGCGTGAGCTCCAAGTTCTTCTTCGTGGCTGAGGCGGCGAAGAGGGCGATGACTTCATCCACCACTTCACTGGCGGAAAAGCCTTCCTGGGAAAACTTCATCTGGCCGGCCTGGAGCTTGGAGAGGTCCAGGATGTCGTTGATGATCGCCAGCAGTGCCCTGCCGGACGTCAGGATCGTCTCCAGCCCGTCGCGCTGGCGGCTGCTCAGGCTGGCATCGCGCAACATGAGGTCCGCCGTTCCGATCACCCCGTTCATCGGCGTGCGGATTTCATGGCTCACGGTGGCCACGAAGGTCGAGGTGGCTTTCACCGAATCCAGGGCGGCATCCCTGGCCGAAAGCAGGCGCATCTCGTAGTGGTCGCGGGCGCGCTGTTCCTTGTAGATCATGAAGCCGATGCCTGCCAGCAGCACCAGCGCCACGAGCATCAGCACCGTGGCCGCCACGCGTGATTTGGTGATCTTGTCCATGAACTGGATCTGCCGGGCTGCCAGAACCATGCGCTCCGTCTGCGCCACCTGATGAATCAGGTCATCCAGCCGGCCCGACTGCTCGACGCGCTGCTCCAGGCTCTTCAAGAAGGCTGGCTGGTTTTGCGCCTGACCTTCCTTGGCATGCGACTCCAGCAGTTTCATGCGGGTGGAGATGATCTCCGTCATCTGATCCACCCTCGTCAGGTGCTCCGGACTCTCCTTCACCAGCGTGCGCAGGTGCTGAAGCGTACTGGGGATGGACTGGCGAATTTCATCGAACTGCTGCAGGGCCTCCGGATCACGGGACAGCAGGTACATGTCCATCGAACCTTCGGCCATGCGCGCCTTCATCCGCAGTCCCCAAAGGCTTTCGAGAACGTCATGCGTATGCTCGACCTTGGCATAGCTGTCGTCCACCTCGTGTGCCTGCTGGCGCAGGATGTAAGCCAGGCATACGGCCAGGGTGAAGACCACCAGCATCAGCGCCGACAGGCCCAGACAGGTTTTGGAAATCGGAGATTTGCGGAACACCCGGCCAAGCTACCACAATGCGGCAGAGCCTGCACAGGCGGAAAACTTACTCCGCCTTCAGCAGCTTCTCATCAATGCGCGCCACCAGCATGTCGAGCACCTCACTGTTGCCGAAGCGTTCGATGACGTCGGCGAGGAAGCCTTCGACGATCAGGCGGCGGCTTTCGGTGTCGGGGATGCCGCGGGCTTTGAGGTAGAAGAGCTCTTCATCGGCGATCGGGCCGCTGGTGGCGCCGTGGCTGCATTTGACTTGGTCGGCGTTGATTTCGAGGCCGGGGAGGCTGGTGGCTTCGGCTTCGTTGCTGTTGAGCAGGTTGCGGCAGGTCTGGTAGGCGTCGGTGTAGTGCGCGCCTTCATCGACGATGATGAGGCCGCTGAAAATGCTGCGAGACTGGCCGTAGAGGGCGTTTTTGTAAAGCAGGTCGCTCGTGGCGTGCGGGGCTTTGTGACGCTGAAGCGTGCGTTGATCGACGATTTGATCGCCGATGGGCAAACTGACGCTGAGCATGTCGCTGCGGGCGCCTTGGCCGACGAGATCGCTCACGCTCTCGCTGCGGCTGAAGGCGGCACCGAGCTGCACCTGGAAGCTTTTCACGCTGGCATCGCGTCCGGCGGTGATGCTGGAAAGATGCAGCGCCTGGGCGTCATCGGCGAGCTCCTGGCAGGCGGCGTAGGTGATCTTGCTGCCACTGCCGCCGACGAGATCGGCGATGGCGATGCTGAGGCCGCCTTCACCATCGAGGCTGCGGTAATGATCGACGACGCTGACCTGCGCGTTGTCCTCCGCGACGACGAGCGTGTGCGGAAAGATGGCCGCGTGGTCGCCGACGACCCAGTGGAAGATTTCGACGGGCTTTTCGATGACGACGTTCTTCGGCACGATGAGAACCGTGCCCGCTTTGACATGCGCCAGATGCAGCGCGGCGAATTTATTCGAGCCCAGAGCTTGGTCACCCTTCATGAAATGCTGCTGCAGGGCCGCTTCGTGGGATTTGAGGGCTTCTTCGAAGCTGACGCAGACCACACCGGCGGGAAGACCGCTCGTGTCAGACTCGACGAGCGTGTCGTTCACGAAGACAAATCGCGCCGCACGTTCTTTGAGGCCTTCCGTGGCCGCGAGAGCGGCTTTGGATTGCTCAGCAGTCGGTGCTTTGGCTGGAGCGTGATCGGCGAGTTCGATCTTCTTCGCGTTCGAGTAGCGCCAGTTTTCGTCTTTGAGGCCCGGAAGCGGCAGAGACTGGAATTCGGTCCAGGCGGCATCTGAGCGGGTGCGGAACCAATCAGGCGTGTGTGTGCTGCGGGCAGGAGCGAGGGCAAGAAGGCCGGTCGAAGTATCGGAGGGAGCGGAAGTCATTGAGAGATGAAAAAATGACGAATGACGAACTCA
>CALDGV010000076.1 GCA_937941745.1 uncultured Prosthecobacter sp.
AAGGCCGCCCTGGTGAAGGATCCGCTGGGTAAACTTGTCGCAGCAGAGAAGTCCATGCTCCGTGAGCAGCTCGCCGGCTCGCATCCACTGTTTGGGGATCGTCTCAATGAACTAACCGTCATCGGCACCCTGCGTGATCGCGAACTCTTCATGCCCGAACTCCAGGCCTGCCTCTGCACAGGTGAAGAAATCGCACACTGGAGCGGCGGCGGCCATTTTGACGATCCCTGGCCGAAAAAGTTGAGGAAGCTTCCTTGAAAGGCTTTTCAAGCCTCACTTCTCCGGCACAAAGTAGCGTCCCATGGCCTCGAGGATTTTGGCGCGGAGTTCATCCCCATTCACCTCTTCGTTGTGGCGGTAGATGACGGCGCCGCCGGGGGCGACGACAAGGGTGTGGGGGATGGGCCCGGGCCATTCGGGATCCAGAGCCTGGATGAGGGCGTCGGTGTTCGGAGCGTTGTAAATGTAAGCGTTGCCGGCGCGGCCTTCGGCCTTGAGCGTGGGCTTGATCTTGTCCGGCACGATGGCGTTGTGCTTTTCCAGGAATTCCTTCACCTCCTGAAGCTCGCCAGGCTCATTGATGCTGATGCTGATGAACTCAAAGTCGCGCAGGCCGAACTTCCGCGCGGTGGCGACGAGCTCAGGGAACTCCTCCACACACGGGCCGCACCAAGTGGCCCAGACGTTGAACATGCGGACCTTCTTGGTGTCGTTCTTCCGCAGCGCAGCCACACCGGCGGCATCAATCAGTTCGACGTGGACTTCACCCTTCTCCCACTTCTCGTTGTCGGCGGCAACGGAGGCGCGCTTTTCAATCCATTTGGTGGTGCAGCCGTGAGGCTTGGTGACCTCGACAGGGACGGGCTCGCCGGCCAGCAGGGCCTCCACGGCATTGCGCGCATCATGGGAGGTCACGGTGGCGGGATCAGCGTAACGAGAGTCGTCAAAGCGGCCCTGGTAGCGGAGCTTCCTCTCCTTGTCGAAAAGGAAGACGTGCGGTGTGGCAAGGCAGCCGTAGGCCTTGGCAACCGCCTGGGTCTCGCCATCGAACAAATAGGGGAAGTTGAAGTCCTGCTCCTTCGCATGGCGCTTCATTTCCGGGAAGCTGTCATTGTATTTGGAGTAGCCAAGCTCATCGGCACGGAGGGCGGCGGGATCGTTGGGATTGATGCCGACGACGCGCAGCCCCCTGCCCTTGAAGTCCTTCACGAGCTGCTTGAGGCGGCCTTCGATGGCCTGGGAGGTGGGGCAGTGGTTGCTGATGAAGGCGACCATGAGGAGGTCCGCCCCGGCGTACTCGGCCAGGCTGTGCTTTTCCTCATCAATGCCGAGGAGCTCGAAAGCCGGGGCAGGATCGCCGATCTTCAGCTCCTGCAGCCCCTGAGGCTGGACTTGGGCGGGCTTTTTCTTCGGGGCCTCGGTCTGGGCCAGGGCCAGCACGGGGAGGAGGAGCAGGGCGGGGAGGAATTTCATGAGCGGGGAAAGGAACATGCCGGACGGCCCCGGTGTAGCGTAGCGCCCCCGCCCTGACACGGAAAATTTCCTGGCACACGGATTTGAGTCTGGCGCGGGACTCGCTAGTCTCGGCGGTTCCCAGACCCTCTCGAACCCCTTTTTCCCTCCCCAGCCATGCCCAAGATCATCGAAATGCCCAAACTCAGTGACACCATGACCGAGGGCACCCTGGCCAAATGGACCGTCAAAGAAGGGGACTCGGTGGAAGTGGGCAAGCCCATCGCCGACGTGGAAACGGACAAGGCGACAATGGAGTATGCCAGCCCTTTTGAAGGCAAGATTCTGAAGCTGATCGTGGCCCCGGGCACCAAGATCCCCCTCGGAAGCCCTCTCGCCGTCGTTCTGGAAGATGGTGAAGAAGCTCCCGCCAACCTCGATGAACTGATCGCCAAGGCTCAGGCAGCTGCCGCTCCCACGCCGAAGGAAGACAAGCCGGCCGCAGGAGGTGCCAAGAAGGTCTCCGCTCCTGGCCCCCGCCTGCCCACCGCACCACAGCCCGCCCGCCGAGCCGCCGCTGGCAGCAACATCCGCGTGAAAGCCAGCCCCCTGGCTCGGAAGATCGCCGCCGAAAAGGGAGTGGACCTTTCCACCCTCCAGGGCAGCGGCCCCGGCGGACGCATCGTGCGTGCCGACGTGGAAAACGCTCCTGTGGGCGGTGGCAGCACCCGAATGGCCGCCACACCCGCCATCCGCCCCACCTACGGTCCTGAAGATGAGCGCGTAGCCACCAGCACCATGCGCAACATCATCGCCGAGCGCCTTCTGGCCTCGAAGACGCAGATCCCGCACTTCTACCTCCAGGTGGAGATTGATTCTGAGCCGCTGATGAGCTTCCGCGCCCACCTGAACGCCAGCGCGGAAAAGACCGGCGGCGTGAAGTACACTGTGAATGACTTCATCCTGAAGGCCGTGATCCGCGCCGCCCAGGCCCAGCCCGCCATCAATGCCGCCTGGGATGGTGATGCCATCGTGAAGTACAAGTCCGTCGGACTCAGCGTCGCGATCGCGATTGATGACGGCCTCGTGACTCCGGTGATCAAGCAGGCCGAGAAGAAGACCCTCGCTGAAATCAGCACTGCCGTGAAGGATCTGGCCAGCAAGGCCAAGAACAAGAAGCTGAGCCCCGACGACTTCGCCGGCGGCACCATCACCGTCTCCAACCTCGGTGCCTACGGCATCGACCAGTTCTCCGCCATCATCAACCCGCCGCAGGCGGCCATCGTCTCCGTCGGCGGCATCCGCAAGGTGCCTGTGGTGGACGACAAGGGGAACATCGTCGCCGGACAGCGCATGTGGATCGGCCTCAGCGGCGACCACCGTGTGGTGGATGGTGCCGTGGCCGCCACCTTTCTGCAGGAAATGCGCAAGCTCCTCGAAAACCCGGCCCTCATGCTGGTCTGAGTCACCTCATCATCAGCTCTAACCCTCGTAAAAAGGCCACCCCAGCAACGTGGGTGGCCCTTTTGTTTCCTGCTCGAAGTCCCCTTTGGTACCGGCTTCATACATCATGTACAACTCGGCATGGCAGTCAGCCATGGAAGGATTAGCAAGGAGATGGTTGAGGTTTTGCAGATCACGTTCAGACAACCTAGGTGCCTCCAACTTGGGCCTCCAGTGCATTTGAAAGGGCTTCACCTCACGCCCTGCCACTTCGCGCAGCTTACCCAAGATGGACCAGCCACTTGGATCAGTATCTCCAAAATGATGCAGCGGAAGTTCCAGAGGCAGCTTTTGTAGCAGAAGACGCACAGCCTGCGTCGGAAACGAGGTGGCGATAATGAGCGTGCTCCGCATCGCATCGGCACGCACAAGCTGGAGAAAGGTGGTTTTGCGATTCTCGACAGCAAGAAGCCGTTCAGCAGTCGTGGTTATATGCGAGGCACGTTCGAGTTCAGCCACAGACAGCGTGGATTCGAAGCGGAGGTCGAGTGTTTTGACATGATCCTCAAAGTGCAGCATCAGCGGACCGCCGTAGTGGAGCACGCTTTGGCTGGATTGAATACCGAGGGCTTCCAGCGGTGTTTCACGGCCAAAAAGCTGCGCCAGGGCACGCTCGATCAGTCGCTGCTGCCCTTCAAGGTATTTGGAGGCTCGTCCGATTTGCGTGCTAGCATCGCGAATCAGCGTGCCATCCGGCCATTCGCGGCTGGTGAGGTCCCACAGGAGCTTCAAGAGCTCCTCGACACGATCTGCCTCGAGCCATCGGAACGGCTCCACGACGCGCGGGATAGCGAATTCGGCCTGCAAGCGACTCAAAAGGGAGCTCCAAGACTCTGGAAGCAGCGGATGCGTTTTGGGAGTCCAACGCTCGACGACTGCCAAAGCGGTGTTTTGAGCTTCCAGGCCTGATTTGGAGCCAAATTGGCCGTGCAGCCAAGCTTCGGAGGCGAGCGGGACTTCGATTTTATCGATGAAACGTGGCTTGTGGCGAAATGGGATCAGTTTCAGCGGCAGTTTTTCCGCTTCGCGCTGTGCAGCCTGGCGATCTTCGGACGATTTCAGCCCAGCATCATCAAGCAGGGTCTCCCAATCGCGCCGAAATGGCCGCACCGATGCTTCTACCCGTCGTTTTCGAGCGGCCATCCATTGGACATGAAGTGTTTCGAGCCAGTGCATGGCTTATGAGTGATGCGGGCCCTCCTGCCCGCAATGGGAATCCTGCGCAGGGAGCATGAGTGCCCGCATAACTTTCACTCCATCAGCTCGGCGAGCCTGCTGCCTTCGACCCGCACGACCCAGTTTTCGATGTTTTGCACCTGCTCGGTGTCCTCATCGTAGCTGCGCTCCACGCGGCATTGTACCACGGTGTCGGCGTGCTGGAACATGGTCGGCAGGCGATCCTCAGGGAAGGCCATGATGAGCTGGAGGCCGAAGTTGCGGGCAAGGGCGAGGCAGTCGTCAATGCGGTCACCGCTGAGCTTGCTGAAGGCCTCATCCATGACCACGAGGCCCAGGTTTTTCTGCTCATCACGACGCCCCAGGTCATACACCCGGCGGAACGCGGCGAGGGTGGCGACAAAGAACGGCGCCTGGTTTTCACCACCGCTCTGCTTTTTGGCGCTCTTGTTGAGGCTGATCGCAGCGGCGTCGCCCCGGCCGGCCGGCTTGGCCTCGATGTCCCAGTGGTGGTAGTAGCGGTAGTCGAGCATGCGCTGGTGGCGCTTGTCTTCGGGATGGTCAGCAGCATCGATCGCTGCCATCAGCTCGGCCTTGGCACGCTCGATGTCCTCGCGGCCGGCGGCGTTGAAGAGCTCCATCTCGCTGCCGCTGGGCAAGCCTTTCTCGACGAGCGTCCAGATGGCGCTGTGGGCCTTGTCGGCACGGCTGGTGAGCTGGTAGCGCCAGCCCCCAATCTCATGATCCATGGCACGGTTCAGCTCACGCTTGGTGCGGTCGGCCTCACTGAGCTTTTCGCGCAGCACGTCGAGCACCTGATGCTGCAAACGATCCTCCCATTCACGCTTGGCTTCCAGCGCCGCGGCCTTGAATCGCTCCAGCTCATGGGTTTCCAGGTCTTCGCGCCGCTGGTCGTAGGCGTCGTTGTCCTCGGCTTCAGCATCGAGGGCATCCCCGAGTTCAGCATGAACGGCGACAAGTTCCTGCCTCTGCACGTTGCGCAACCGGCGGGCTTCCTGGGCCCGGGTTTCAAGCTGGAGCGCCAGGGTGGCAGCCATCTCAATGGATCTGCGCCAGCTCGTGGATTTTTGCCGTTCGGCGGCGATGCGGGCGGTGATTTCGTCATCCGTGACGCCACGCACCAGGGCCCGTGAGGTCTGGCGGGCGATGCGGGTCTGTTCTTCCTGGAAGACGCATTCTTGAATAGATTCCTCAAGGCGTGACTTCGCAAGCTCGAAAGCGGTGATAGCCGCTTTGAGGCTGCCAATACGTTCGTGAATGCCTTCCAGCGTGGCGTTCTCCACGCGGAGGTTTTCCATGGCTTTCACGTTGTCCGGCGTGGCGAGCAGATCCCAGGTAGCTTGCAGTTCAGCAAGGTCTTTGCGCAGTTTGGGTAGTTGATACACCTCGTCCGCGCCTTCCGGCACACTGAAACGTTCGAGATGCCATTCTGCGCCACGGTTCAAAAAAGCACGGAGGTCGTCTCGATCCTGTCGCACCTCTTCGATGACGGCGTCAGTATCGCGTAGATCGTTCTCACATGAATCGCGAAGCCGACGCAACCCCTCTTCGCCAAGAGTGTGTTTTTCCGGCGTGAGCTTCATGCGACGTGGCGGGTCTTTGAGCCAGCCATCAAGCGAAAGAGCCCGATCATGCTTGTCGAGCTGCGCGGCCTTGTTCACGGCCACGATGTCGCCCAGGAGCTGATCGAGTACTTTGCCAACGATGGGGTGTTTTGTCTCCACCATCTCACGCAGCGAGCCTTTTTTGACGTCGGCGCGGATCGCAGCGGCCTCGTCAGGATGAATGAGCAGCTCGTTCGTGCTGCCGGCCTGCTGCGCCTGATCCCACGCGGCACGGAAGTCCTCGGGAATGATGGCGCGGCGATATATTCCGAGAACGCTCTCGATGAGAGGCCACCATTTTTCAGCGGCAGCCTTCACCTCGACCACACGACCTAGCGCGACGGCTTTTTGTCCGCGGGCGAGCAGCGCATTGAGCAGCGGCGAGGCGGTGGCATGACCTTCGCGGAGTTGTGTGAGGTCTTTGTGCAGCGCAGCCTTGCGCATTTCATGCTCGGCGAGCCGTGCCTCGACAGGGCGGAGTTGCTCCATCGCCTCATCACGTAGCTTGATGTAGGCATGCACGGAGTCGCGGGCGGCAGTGAGCGCCTTGTTCTCATCCTTGCTTTGCATGCCGGAGATGGCCGCAGAAGCATCCGCGCTATCATTGAGCTGGAGTCGTGCTGCATGCAGCGTCCAGTCCTGCCAGTGGCGCAGATGCTTGTGAATTTTGTCGCGCAGGCTAATGGAGGCCGTTTCGAGCCTTTCGATTTCTTTTTCGACTTCGCGACGGCGTCGATCGTTGTCTTCAAGGCGCACGGCTTTGTCACCTAGCGCGGCACGAGCGGCTTCCACAGAGCGGCGCAGCCTTTCGCGCTCATCAAGAGCTTGCTCGTACGCTTTGCGATTCTCCTCGTCATCGACGGTTTTTTCCTGCAGCTCGGCGCGGCTGCGCGTAAGACCTTCGAGCGCCTCCTCGTGCTTCAACGCCTCGCTGAGATGCGCATACAGTGAGGACTCGCGCCTGGAAGTGAGCCAGTCCTGATGATGCGCGGAGATCTTTTCCAGGCGCTCCAACTGGTCGTACATTTTCTCCAGCCGCTCCTGGGCACGACGATGCGCATCCACGCTGGCCTTCACCGCCTTCACGTCCGGCATTCCGG
>CALDGV010000077.1 GCA_937941745.1 uncultured Prosthecobacter sp.
AAAGCATGGCCAGGGTGAAGAGGTAAAGTCTGAAGCGGTATTTAACGACCATCGCAAGAGTATCTCAGCCCCTCGTATTTGATCTCATATCGGGAAAGGCCTGCCAGGGAGTAAAGCAGGAGAAAAAGCAAAGGAGAAGCCAGCATGGCCAGCATAGTGTCCGTGACGATCTTCGTCCAGATCGCGGCCGGGAAAAAGAGGCTGCCCCGGGTGAATGTTTGAATCACATATTCAAGGAACAGCCAGACAAAGGTGGTGAAGCCTACAAGCAGTACCGGCAACTCAACTCGTCCACGCTTGAACAAAGGACGCACACCCTGCAGGAAGGCCCCCAGAAGACCGAAGATGACGATGGAAAGCCCCAGGTAAACGCCGCTGCTGGAGGCAACTTCCGGCATCGCCATAGACCCAAAAATCAAACTGTCAGATCCAGGTGATGCTGCATCGAAGACTGCTGGCAGGTGTCGCGCATCCCATAGAAAGCCGGCCACGAACGCCAGAAGAAGCATCATCGGAAATGGAACTGCCACCGCAGCACAGAAGAAGAAAACAGGCGGCAGCAAAAGCGTGGCATGATGCGCCATGGCAATACCCGGCACAAACTCCTGCACGACGAATGTCAGCAGCAGGAGAAGGATGGTGACAGGATAAAAAACCATGGCTCCAAGTGGTCAGAATTAATTGCCGGAGGATTCGGTTTTCAAAGTTGGCTTCGCTTCGTCCACGGGGACCGCCTTGGGCACAGGCGCAGACGAAGCAGACTCCTCCTTCTGTGCCTCCAAGACGAAGACATGCTGAAGCTGAGAAAAATCGACGGATGGTTCAACGACAGCCTCGCCGGTAATGTCCTTCATTTCAAAGCGCTTGACTCTCCCAATCGTCAGCCCCGCTGGAAAGACCCCACCCTCACCTGTTGAGACCACATTCGAACCCGGCTGAATCACAGCCGAGCGGCTCAGAAAACGCAGCCTGAGATCTGGCCGCACGTCCAGACCGGCACGCTCCCCTGAAATGATCCCCTGCTCCAAAGTCCCGTCCACCTTGGCTGAAACCCGGCACATTTCATCGGTGAGCAAAATCACTTCAGCCATGTGCGGCGCCATTTTGCCAGTCTTGCCAATCAAGCCTGAAGAGCTGACGACTGGTGTATCGGTTGCCAGGCCGTCCAGAAGACCCTTGTCGATGATCATGGTGTTCCACCAAGTGGATGAAACCCGCTTCACCACACGGGCTGCCGTCATCTTGAATGGGGCATTCTTTTTGAATTCGATCAACTCTCGCAATTGATTGTTCTCCTCCAGGGTCTGAACATACTTTTGCGAAATGATCCTCAGACGTTCCACTTCAATGGTTAGACGTTCATTTTCACGCTTCAACTCGCGCGGATCCAGGGTGGGGGCACTCACGGTTTCAAGACCATCCTCGATCGCCGTGCTCGAATGAATGAACGGCGCGAGAACTCCGAGGACACGGCTTTGGATCTCGCGCGTGGTAGGTGTGTCCAGCGTGAAAACGGAAACGACCGCCGCAGCGAAGATCAGCAGCGCGAGAATGTTGAGCTTTTTCATGGGCAGTTACCCCTTGAGGTTGGGCCGTTGCCTGGACACCAGAAGATGACAAGGCAGCTGATCCGTAAAGTCAGACCTCTGTCGTGCTCACCTTTTTGAGGAACTCGAGCTCGTTCAGGACACGCCCTGCACCCTCACCCACAGCGCTCAGCGGATCTTCGGCCACGTGCACGGGGAGCGCCGTCTCTTCCTGGAGCAGCTTGTCCAGGCCACGAAGAAGAGCACCGCCTCCTGCAAGCATGATTCCGCGGTCAACGAGGTCCGCCGCCAGTTCAGGAGGGCAGCGTTCGAGGGTCGTGCGCACGGCATCAATGATGGCATTCAAAGGCTCCAGCATGGCCTCACGAACTTCCTGGCTGGTGATGGTGATGGTTTTGGGCAGGCCTGCAACCATGTCACGCCCCTTCACCTCCATGGTCGTCTCTTTGCCGAGAGGAAAGGCACTGCCAATACGCAGTTTGATCTCTTCAGCCGTGCGCTCACCAATCATCAAATTGTAGGCGCGCTTCATGTAGTTGATGATGGACTCGTCCAGTTCGTCTCCAGCCACTCGTACACTGCGGCTGTAAACGATACCGCTGAGGGAGATGATGGCCACTTCCGTAGTGCCCCCACCAATATCAACGATCATGTTGCCGGCAGCTTCCTGAACCGGCAATCCAACGCCAATCGCCGCAGCCATAGGCTCTTCAATAAGGTAAACCTCGCGCGCTCCAGCCGCCTCGGCACTTTCCTTAACAGCACGCTTTTCCACCTCGGTGATTCCAGATGGAACGGCAATCACAACACGGGGTCCACGGACGGCACGACGGTTGTTGTGCACCTTGCGGATGAAGTGACGAAGCATGGCTTCTGTCACGCGGAAATCTGCAATAACGCCGTCTTTCAAGGGGCGGATGGCCGTAATCCCACCAGGGGTACGACCCAACATCCGCTTGGCATCATCGCCGACTGCGACCACCTCGTTTGACCCTGACTTTACGGCAACGACCGATGGCTCTCGCAGGACGATGCCATGATCTTTGACGTAAACGAGGGTGTTGGCTGTTCCGAGGTCGATGCCGATATCTTTAACTCCAAAACCAAAAAGGCTGGCAAACATGAGTGAAACTGAGGGAAAGGGTTGAAAATGAAGAGGGAAGGAATCTGAACTGGTGGCGGCAGCGATCCTTCATTTCAAAAATCGCGAGAAACAGCGCCATCCCTTCAAATTTCTAACGATTCAATCCTAAAAGAGGGGCTTTTGAGGGTCAAGGAAAGTTTCCTCCCCCTTGGGATATTGCCTCTTTTGGCACTTTCAATGGGAGCAGCGCCATGGAAAGCACACAAATCGGCCTCGCATTCACCCAGCCATGCAGTCATGATTGGATCATGCCAGATCCCCGCTATCCAACAGCCCGCCAACGCCTTCGGCATCAGCTGATTTCGGCTTGGCGCGGGTGCGAGGAGGGGGCTGTGATCGAACTCCCCACTCAAAATGTTTCTGATTTAGTAGGGAAAATCATTGCCCAAGCTGGATTGCAGGACCGAATGAAGCTGGAAGAGATTTTGGCGGCATGGAAAGAGATCGTCGGTGACTTCATTGCCAGGAATTCCACTCCAGACAGCATCCAGCGAGGCATTTTAACGGTGCGTGTGCTACAGCCCACTGTTCATCATGCGCTATCCATGGAAAAGCCAAGAATTCTG
>CALDGV010000078.1 GCA_937941745.1 uncultured Prosthecobacter sp.
TCGGATAACCCGGTGGATAGCCCATCGGCTGGGTCACTCCCCCTTCCGAAGGAGGGTTGGGAGTGGACTGGTCAGAAGGTGTCTGTTGGGGATCCATTGCGGGGCAAAAATGATTCGTAACGTAAAAAATAGCGAATTGCCCCGCTCAGAGGCAAGAAGGTAATCAGCTTTTTCCCACAGAATGACTCATTCGAGCATGCCTGTTCGATAATTGTCAGAAAGCACGACCCCTCCAGATCAACTCGCTGGCAGCCTTTCATGCCAATTTGAACCAAGGATCAGTATTTTTTGGCACTTGGTGGTGGCTCAGCCTTTTTCAACTTGGATGAGTTTCGATTGAACAGCTTGCCAAAAAAGGAACCCTGCTTCTTCGCTGCCTCCTCAGCACTGCGCTCCGCCGCCTCACTCAACCGGACAGCCTGAACATCGACCTGGTCAGGGAATCGTTGTGCAGCATCAGCCCCGATTTTGGTCCGGTAATCTTCTTTGGTAGAACTGAGCTTCATCTCTCCATCGGAGGTCACAACCGTGGGCTGGATGAAGATCAACAACTCCTTCCTCTGGGTGCTGTTCTGGTTTCTTTTGAACAGGTTACCCACGGCCGGAATGCGGCTGAGAAATGGAGTGCCCGAAGTGCTTCGCTTGTCGCTGTCTGAGATCAAGCCACCGAGAACGATGGTGTTGCCATCACGAACATTGACCGATGTGACGATTTGTTCGGTGGCAATGATCGGAACTGTGTTCTGGGCAATGACTGTCTCATCAACGACAGTGTCATTGACCTGGGCGATGGTGAGGTTCACTTCACCATCTTCATTGATGAGAGGTACCACTTCCAGCTTCAGCACTACGTCTCGGTATTCGATGGTGGTCGTAAAAGTACCCAGATTGTTGTTGTTCAAGTTCTGAACGGTCTGGGCTGGCACGGGAATCAGGGTTCCTGAAGTGATGACCGCCTTTTTGTTGTTCAAGGCGAAAACCGAGGGCCGGGAGAGCACCTTGAAACGGTCTGTGGTTTCAAGTGCAGAGACATAAATATCAAGGGCGTCGCCTACTTGACCGTAAAGATTCAAGCCACTGGCTGCTGGAATGGCATTGGCCAAGTTGGTGCGAATGTCAGGAATGCGGCCCGTGGCACCAGAACCCAAAAGGCCAGTCACGTTCTGGCCAGCCGTGAAATTATTACCTGCACCATCCCGGTCATTAATGGCACTGAGATAATCAAAACCGAAGTCAAAGCCGTCTCCAAGCGTCAATTGGCCAATGACAGTGGCCAGATAAACCTGAGCGGGCTTGCGATCGAGCTTATCAAGCAGTCCGTTGACCTTCTCAATTTCGCTCGAACGGCCAACAACGAGAATGCTGTTTGCCATGGGATCAGCCACCACACGGGTTTTGCCTACCAGGACCGAAACCGGAGCATTGTCTTCTGTAGGACCTTGAATCAGATCGGCGCGGCTGGCGGTTCCGCCTCCAGCACTCGCGGTATCATCCGTGGTTCCACCGCCTGCGGTGCTGAGGACTTGGCCACCACGGGATCCCGTGGTGCTGCGCCCACTCAGCAACTGGCTGCTGGTGCTGGCAAAGCTTTGCTGCCGCTGCCCCTGAAGTGTGCCTCCCCCGGGGAGGTTGGTGGCACCACCCGTCGGTTCTGTGAGCACGTCAACGACGGCCGCCAGAACATCGACTGCGGCGGCATACCGCAGCTTGCGCTCGTAAGGCTGATCCACTTTGAGTGGCTTGTCGAACTCTGCAATCATGCTGGCGATGTAGGTGAAATCAACCTGAGAAGAGACCACAAGAATCTGGTTCAGGCGGGTGTCCGCCACCACCTGCGCCGTCGTGGCAGGTTCCGAAGGTGAATTGGGAATGACCCACTGCCCATTGATGAACACGGGATTCACCCTAGGTGCGTTGTCACGTGGATCACGGTTGCTGTTGTTGTTATTGTTGTTGTCACCCTCCTTTCGGTCACGCCCATCGCTGGCTCCTGCGCCTCGAATGGTGTTCACGCCCTTGCTCTCCTTTTCTTCTGCCTGGGCCGTCAAGGTAGCCTGGATGATCTGGGCCACTGTGGCCGCATCTGCGTGCTCAAGGGGGATGAACTTGGTCACCAGGGAAGCCGCCGTGGCAGGGATGTCGATGGCTTCACGGATGCTGATAAGCTGTTTCACGACGGTGCTGCTCTCCGTAATCAAGAGACCTGGTGGAGTCAAAACGGGCGTGATTCGCCCATAAACACTGAGGCCGACATGCCCGGAAAACATCGTTCCAGCAGCCTCAGGGTCCAAGTTGTCGAGCTTCATGAAATAGGTGACGATGGTTTCACCCATGGGAAGATCCTGAGCGCTGGTGTAAAACTTCACGCCATGGCTGAATTGCACGGCATTGGCGCTTTGATTGCGTGCCGGGAGAATGCGAGCGCTCTTCCCATCTGGCTCCATGACTATGGCGTAACCATTGGTCAACAGCGTGGCTTCGATCAGCTTGATGGCCTCGGCTTTCTCGACTGGACGTGGAGTTGCCAGACTGACAGGAGCCCCCTCCAGAATGTTGGTGTCCTTGATCAGGGTAACGCCAGTCAACAGCTCATAAATGCTGAGCATGTCCATGACTGGATTGCTCGGAAATTGAAGGACGATACGGTCTCCCTCCATTCGGATGGTTTGGGAAAGGGCACTGGCGGCATCTGCTCCTCCAGG
>CALDGV010000079.1 GCA_937941745.1 uncultured Prosthecobacter sp.
GGAGTCGCCGCCTTCATTGCGGATGGTTTCGCTGGCGACACCTTCGATGGAGTTTAAGTAGGCGTCACGCAGCTCGACGAGGCGCTGCTTTTGCTTCTTGAGGAAGGGGGTCATTTTCACCGGACCCTTGGCGATCTCGATGGTGATGCCTTCTTCCTCGCGGTTGACGCGGGAACGCGGAGTGCCGGCGGTGGAAATGGAGCTGCGTCCCTTCGCGGCAAGCGGAGGAGGGGTGGATTTGGAGGACTTTGCCGAAGAGGCGGGCTTTGCCACAGGCTTCACTGGAGCCGGGGTTGGCGCGGGCGCAGGGGCGACTGGTTTTGCCACAGGCTTCGCGGCTTTCACCGGCGCGCTGACTTTCTTGGCCGGAGTGGCAGCCTTTTTGGCTGGAACGGGAGCTTTTTTGGCCGGGGCGGCCTTGGCGGCAGGCTTTTTAGCGACTGCGGCAGGTTTCTTGGCGGGAGCTTTTTGGGGAGCGGCTTTCTTCACAGGTTTGGGGGAGGGTTTCTTGGGCGCGGGCTTTGTTGGCGCGGCTTTTTTGGGAAGGGGCTTGCTCTTCGACTTTACCGCCGGTTTGGCCACCTTTTTGACAGGAGCGTTCTTCGCGGGTTTGGCGGCAGGCTTCTTAGCTGCGGGCTTTTTTGATTTCGCAGGCATGACTTTTCAGTGTTTGGGTTGTCGATGAGCTTCTCGAATGATCGCACCTGGCCACAGGGCGGAAAAAGAGGCGCGGATTCTGGCTGTGGTTCTCAAAACGCGCAACCAGTATTCCGAGGACTGTTTTGGCCGGTTGCCAGAGGGGAGCGAACCGCGTACCCTGAGCTACATGAACACAGATCAATCCCCCGGCTCCGTGCTTTCAAGCCTGTGGCAGCAGATTCGCGCCGTGCTCGACCTGGTGCTGGACCTTTCCTTCAAGCGCCTCGTGACTCCACGGCTGGTGCGAACGCTGTATGTGCTGAACCTGCTCGGCGCGGTGTTGTACGGACTCCAACTGCTGTTCAGCGGCTTCTGGGGGCTGGTGACGGCTCCGGTGGCCTTTTTGCTCTACTTGATCGTCTCTCGGGTGATGGTTGAGCTGATCCTGACCTTCTTCCGCATCGCGGACAAGCTTGCGCCGCTGACGGATGAAGCGGCGGCCAAGTCGGTGCAAAATCCATTGCCGTGACCGGGCGGAGCGGACTTTGTGAAATTTTTCACAAAATCGGGTTGCCGCCCCTGCTGAGGGCCGGATAATCGCCGCGCCGATGTCCACGCCCCTTCTTGCCACCTTCGATCTCATTGCGCTCGCCGCCTCGGTGGGGAAGATCGTTTTTCTCACCTTCATCGTCATCCTGCCGCTGGTCTCGATCTCGGTTTACTTTGAGCGACGCATCTCGGCGGTGATCCAGGACCGTGTGGGGCCGAACCGCGTGGGCGTGCCGCTCACACTGCTCGGGTTCAAGAAAGACTGGCAGCCCTTTGGCATCGGGGGGCTGGCGCAGGCGGCGGCGGACGGCCTGAAATTCATTTTGAAGGAGGATTTTGTCCCGGCGCATGTGCGCACCTTCTACTATTGGCTGGCTCCCTGCCTCACGATGGTGCCTGCGTTGCTCACCTGCTGCGTGATCCCCTTCGGCAGCGAGCTGGACCTGTCTTTCTTCGGTCTGGCGGAGCCGATCAAACTGGTGATCGCGGATCTGAGCGTCGGGCCGCTGTTCACCTTCGCCATCGCCTCGCTGGGCGTTTACGGCATCGTGCTGGCGGGCTGGGCCTCGAACTCGAAGTATCCCTTCCTCGGCGGTGTGCGCGCCAGTGCGCAGATGATCTCGTATGAGATCTCGCTGGGCCTCTCGATCATTCCGGTGCTCATGATTTTTGGTGAGTTGAACCTCACCAAGATGTCCGCCTTCCAGGACGCCAACGGCTGGCTGCTGCTGCCGCTTTGGGGCGAGGGGCTGAGCTTTTCGCGCTGGGTGCTGCTGGTTCCGATCTTCATCTCGTTCTGCATCTTCACCGTCTCGATGTTTGCGGAGACGAACCGCCTTCCCTTCGACCTTGCCGAGTGCGAGACAGAACTGGTCGCAGGTTATCACACCGAGTACAGCTCGATGAAGTTCGCGCTGTTTTTCCTTGGTGAATACGCCGCGATGATCATCGGTTCGGGTCTCGCGGTGACGCTGTTCCTCGGTGGCTGGAGCATCCCCTTCGCACCGTATCTGGGCCTCGACTATCAAGCGGGAGCCACGCCCTGGTGGCTCGGCCTGCTGCACATCGGCTGCTTCTTTGCGAAGGTCTTGGTCTTCATCGTCTTCTTCATCGTCATCCGCTGGACGCTGCCGCGTTTCCGCTTTGACCAGCTCATGGCGCTGGGCTGGAAGGTGTTCTTCGAACTCGCCCTCGCGAACGTCTTCCTCACCGCGCTGCTGATGTGGTGGTTCCCGCTGAAGTAAGCCATTTTTCGATCCCCAGCGCGATGAACGCCCCGATGAGGCCGCCGGTCATGTCGGCGAGCCAGTCCCACACATCGCCGCCGCTGCGGCCTGGGGTGAAGGTTTGATGCCACTCGTCCAAACCACCGACGGTGGCGCAGAACAGCACGGTCAGAAGGATCGCGGGGGTCGTTTTGCGGGCAAAACCCGCCAGACGCAGGCCGAGTAGAAAACAGGCGCCTCCGGCGGCGAAATAGACGGCGTGCTGGATTTTGTCGATGCCTTCGAATGTCGCAGGCGAGGGCAGGCTGCTCTGATCCGAGAGCCAGTAGAGCAGAGCCGCCCAGGCGATGACGAGCGCACGCCAGAGAGCGGGGGATGAGGTGAAACGAGGAAGCTGCATTCAGCGGCGTGTATCGCCCGTTTCGAGAAACTGCAAGCGTCAATGCCGTGGCCGCCAAAGCGATAGACAATCCCATGCCCTCGCGTTACACCTCGCCCGACCAATCCAAACCATCCATGAAACTGTCCCTCACCTTTGCCGCCTTGTTTGCCGTCGTCTCGTTTGCGAACGCGGATGAAAAAGAAATCTTCAACGGCAAGGATCTGACCGGCTGGGAGGGCAACAAAGACCTCTGGAGCGTGAAGGACGGTGCCATCACCGGCATCACGCCTCCTGACCCGGCAGATCCGAAGAAAGGCATCATCAAGCACAACACCTTCCTCGTGTGGAAAGGCGGCACGGTGGGCGATTTCGAGCTGACTTTCCAATACCGCATCGAAAAAGGAAACTCCGGCGTGCAGTACCGCAGCAAGGAACTCACTCCTGGCGAATTCGGCCCCATCATCAGCGGCTACCAGGCTGATTTCGAGGCCGGGGACAAATACAGCGGCATTCTCTATGAGGAGCGCGGTCGTGGCATCCTGGCCCTGCGTGGCGAGAAAAACACCATCAAGCCCGGCGCGGACGGCAAGAAGCCCGAGATCGCCAAAAACGGCCTCGTCGGCGACAACGCCGCCATCCAGGCCGCGATCAAGAAAGAAGACTGGAATGAATACCGCATCGTGGCGAAGGGCAATCATGTGCAGCACTTCATCAACGGCCTCCAAACCATCGACGTGACCGACGAGGACACCGCGAACGCGCCGAAAGAGGGCCTGCTGGCGCTGCAAATCCACCAAGGGCCGCCGATGGTGGTGCAGTTCAAGAACTTCAAGCTCGTCGAGTCGAAGTAGCCGTGCTTTGTTGCCGCTGTCATGAACCGACTGCTTTTCTCCGCGATTTTCCTTCTCACCTGCGGCCTGGCCTCCCAGGCCGCCGCCGACACCGAATATCTCATCGTCAGCGGCGGGCCTGCCGTGCGAAAGTTTGAAGACTTGCGCGCCCCGGCCGAGCAGCATGACCGCTGGTGGGGAAATTTCATCCGCACCGCCCGTGTGCGCATGCAGGAGATTCACAAGACCGCACCGGCGGGCACGCGCATCACCTGGCTGGTTTACCGGGACGGTTATGTGCGCCGCGCGGCGGAGGAGCACCAGCCGCTGACGCAAAATATCGAATCGGTGCCGCAGGCCTACCCCTTCATCAATCTGGTGTGGTTCCGCAGCACGGACGAGCTCGTCCGCTACATCAAC
>CALDGV010000080.1 GCA_937941745.1 uncultured Prosthecobacter sp.
CGGCTCCCGTCGTGTCATTGAGAATGAGGCTGCCCGATGCGCCATTGAAGGTGATCGAACCAGCATCACGCGAACCGGTTCCGATGTTCACCGTGTTGACATTCAAGGTGTTCACCCCCGAGCCAAGCTTGAGCTGATTTGTCTGCTCAAATGGCGCAGTGGTGTCATTGTTCTGGCCGCTGTCACCGACTGCCAGGGTAGCAGCCGTAACCGTCGTCGCTGCGGCACCGGTCCCAGGAAGAATGAGTGTAGAAACACGGTCACTTACATTCGTGCTGCTGACTGGATTCACCCGCATGATGCCATTGGTCGTGTTGAGCTGAATGGTCAGGCTGCTCAAGCCGCTGAAATCTGCGGTCACATTGCTGCCTGCCGTGCCACTAGTGGAGGCTCCTACAATGAACGAACTGCCGCTGGCCTGATTGTTGACGATCAAGCTCCCACCACCAGTCGCGTTCAGCAGAGTGGTGGTCAGGGCAGTGGCCGTTGAGCCAATGGCAACGTTCCCTCCAATGCTCAGTGTTTTCGAGGGACCGATGATGAGCTGGTTAGCTGTCGTGGAATTGTTTTGCACTGTCAGACCACCAGCAAAGGCGGCATTGACACTGCTCAGGTCCAGTGTGCCCGCCGTTGAAACCGTATTGGCGCTGCCAAACCTCAGCGCACCAGCCAGGTTTTGATCCACTGTCATCAAGACGGTGCCGCTATCAATCGAAGTGGGGCCGGAATAAGAGTTCCGGGCATTCAAAGTCAGCGTGTTGGTGCCGGAATACGTCAGGCCTCCGGCAGCACCGCCGTCCTGGATCTCACTGTTGATGATGATGGCTCCATTGCCGGCAAAGGCTTGATTGCGCGCAGTGGTTCCAGAATTGACCAAGGTCAGCGTAGCTCCGCTCAAGGTTGTCGTGCCGGTGCTGTTCACCGTGAGAATCCTTGCTCCAGCACCTGAGAAGAAGCTGTTGGCAGTGAAAACTACATCCGCAGCAGACACAATGGAACTGTTTGCGGCAACAGTCAGCCCTGCCAGAGTCGTGACAAAAGACCCTGTATCCAAAGTGCCTCCACTGAGAGTGAGATTGGTCGCAACAGGCAGGGCAGCCGCCAAACCATACTTCAGCGTGCCACCACTGACGCTGGCTCCACCGCTGGAGTTGACGGCAGCATTCAAGGTCAAGGTTCCAAGACCGGCCTTGCCAAGCTCTCCCGTGCCACCACCGCCGATCACACTGCCAAAAATCACATCGTTGCCGTTCGTGTCAAAGATGCCACCACCAGCGCCAAGGTTGATCGCCCGCGTAGAGGCGTCGAAGGATGAGCCACTGGCCCAGCGAAGCCCACCACCGAAGAAGTTTAAGTTTCCCGTGCCTAGTTTATCGAGCGAATCAACCTGCACGAAACCTTGATTGAAAAAGGTGTCCGTGATGGTGCTGGCCGCACTGGTCAGCACGAGTGTGCCAGCTCCTGACTTCACCAACGGAGTCGCCGAAAGAAGAGGGCTGTTCAGAGTGAATGTGTTCGTGGCATTGGTCACGTAGATGATGAAGTCATTTCCAGCATCGGCTGTGAGTCCTGCAAAGCCGCCAAGAGTGATGGCATTCGCCCCGGCCGTCGGCGTCGTAGCAGCCAGGATGGCACCACTGCGCACATTCAGGCTGCTGGCAGGTCCGATCACCGTCAAAGCTCCAGAACTGGCATCCAAAACCAGGGAATTGATCTGCGTGACCGTGCCGGTCAACGTGGCTGCTGGATTGGCCACAAAGCGAACGTTGTTCTGCGTAGCTCCGGACATAGCGTTGTAGCCAGCCTCGTTGTGGACGTATTCCTCACCAGTCCCCACCACAGTGCTCAGGGGTCGAAGCCCGTTGGTGGTTCCAGTATTAAAGACAAACGAATTGCCCAAGTTGTCGCTCAAGTTGGTGTCTGCCACTGCCGCAGCCTCGGCAATCATGAACGGAATGATAGGCATGGTGGTGCTTCCTGCGGCACCAGTCCCGCCAACGGTCGAGGGCCCGGCAGTGAACACGATCTGGCCGCGGGAATTGGCAGTTCCTCCGAGGTTCTGGCCGCGCACCAGCAGAGTGGCTCGATTATTCCGAAGAAGCGATGCAGAAGTGAGCGTGATCACCTGGTTTTCACTCGCACTTCCGTCATTACTATCTGCCTGGATGACATTGTGACCAGCGTCCAATGTGATGCCTCCCACCGTCTCACTACGACCAGCATCCTGATCCACATTGCGCACCCACAGGCCGCGTGTGCCTGCGGTATTACTCAAGCTGATTGAAGCACTGTTACCAATGTGATCGACACTGGCACTTGTTTCCTGATCAGAGAGAAGCTCGCCACCATTCAGCGAGAAGCCTGCAGCAGTATTGAGAACCGTCGAACCTTCGCTCAAGTCCAGAAGCCCTTGATTGATGACGACAGTCCCGGCAAAGCCGGAGTTGGGACCGAAGAACGCCTGCGAGTTTGGCCCCGACTTCACCAAGGTGCCACTTCCGGAGATGCTGCCCTGGTAGATGCGGGTCGCACCAATATTCAGAAGAGTCAGAGAGCCAGAACCAATCGCCACATTGCCATCCGCAAAGCCATCCGTTGCTGTGGCACCGAGAGTCGTAAGC
>CALDGV010000081.1 GCA_937941745.1 uncultured Prosthecobacter sp.
CCTTATAACTCACTTACCATTCCTATCATTCGAACTTATGAAACTGTTACAACAACTCTTGAATCATGAAGACAGGCCCGTTCACATCGGTCAAGCCTTGCGCTTCGAACGCCCTGTGTGGCTCGTCAACTGTGACCTCAGGCGACGGGAAGCCTTTGGTTCGGTCTCCACGGAGGCCGCATATGAGGTGACCGCTGGAAGCGAGGATGAGGCGCGGGACTCCGTGCGCTCCTTCGTGATGCGTTCACGTCCTCAAGATTCCATCCGCTCTATTCGAGCAACACGCCAATCGCGTCGCTAAAAACGCCTTGGATTCAGGTCTCATTGGAAACGGCTCCTCCCATCATGGCGGGAGCTGCTTCCTCATGCCCTGACGCGGCATTCATGCCTCTTGCTTTCATCTTCATTATTTATGAGCTCTTTTTTGATCACTTATCATGACCGTGTGACTTTGCGTCCACTCAATGAACTGGGTGCCCTGCACGAACCCGACTTTACCATCCAGGTGGTGCCAGGTTACTTGGCTGACGCTGACAGTGGCCGCATCTCCGAGGACGCGCCGCTGGGAAGCGCGGTTTTACGTCATCGCTATGGCGACACCCTCACTCTCAAAGTGCAGGGCCGGACCCTTTCCATGCGCATCCTGTCTGTTGAAAAGCAGATGGAAGCACATGCGGGGCATCAAGCCTTTGAAATGGTCCCACAAAATTGAGCGCCTGTTTTATATAATGCGTGCTTGGACGACTCCTGCTTATACCAGCAGGCTCTCTTCGCATGATTTGGCGAAGGTTCCCGCATTCGTGAATGCGGGAACATTTGCTGACTTTTAGCCCAAAAAATGCGGCTGGTTATCACCGCTTCTCACACGAACTTGATGACGTGCTTCTGGCCGTGCTGCTCGTGGGCGGGGTTGAGGGCGCGGAGCTCGAACTCGGCTCGGTCGGCGTCGATGCGGACGATGACCCAGCCGTTGGGTGTCTCTGGATTGAAGGTGTAGGCGATGGGGGGCAGGTTGATGAGCGGGAGGCCGGTCTTCTCGTGCTTGGACTTCTGCCAGGTGTGCGTGTGGCCGTAGATGAAGCCTTGGACTTTCGGATAGGCGGCCAGGAGGTCGAACAAGGCGTCGCTGTCCTGCAGGCAGGAGCCCTTTTTCTTTTCGTCCATGCTGGCCTGCATCGGGTTGTGATGGGCGACGATGAAGGTGGGCTTGTCCGGCGAGTTGCGCAGCTCGCGCTCGATCCAGGTGAGCTGGGGCTGGCCGAGCATGCCGGGGGTTTTGTTCACGAGGTCGAGCGAATCGAGCAGGATCCAGTTCACCTGGGCGCTGGTGACGGTGGCGACGTGCTTGTCCGGCACGTTCATCAGCCGCTCGGCGTTGGGCGGCGGTGGTCCGATGACGGCGTTGAGGAAGTTGGTGCGGTGGTCGTGGTTGCCGAGGGTGCAATGAATCTGGATGGACTGCTCCCGCAGCGGCTGAATGCAGCGCAAAAACGAGACATAGTCCTCGCTGATGCCTTCGAGGTAGGCGCAGTCGCCATTGACGATGAGTCCGAAGGGCTTCTGGCCGATTTTGAGCACCTGATTGGCGCAGCGGCGCAAATTTTCCGCCATGCACACGCCACGCGCGGTGAGCGTTTCATCTGCGGCGATGTGGGTGTCTGAAAACAGCACCCAGACCTGCTCGGGAATCTCCAGCGCGGGAGTTTGCGTGGCAAAGGTTCCAAAAGCGGCGGCCGTGCCGCGCTTGATCCAGTCGCGGCGTGTCAGAGGTGGCAGGGTGATGGGCATGGGGAAAACAAAACGCAGGTTCAGGGCGAAATCGTGCGCGGTGAGGCGGCAGAAATGCTCAGGTGCCAAAGTAGCGGTCGCCAGCATCGCCGAGGCCGGGGACGATGTAGCATTTTTCGTTCAGACCATCGTCGATGGAGGCGGTGAAAACGGGCACATCGGGGTGGGCTTGCGCCAGAGCGGCGAGTCCTTCAGGACAGCTCACCACGCAAATCATCGTGATGCGCCGTGCTCCTGCCTCCTTGAGCTGGCGCAGCCCCTCGCAGGCACTGCCGCCGGTGGCGAGCATGGGATCGAGCAGGAACACGTCCGCAGCGGCGAGGTTCGCGGGCAGATTGGCATAGTAGGCATGGGGCAGGGCGGTTTCTTCGTTCCGCTTGATGCCCACATGCGCGACGCTGGCGTCTGGCACCAGTGGCAGGATGCCATCCAACAGCCCCAGGCCAGCGCGTAGGATGGGCACGAAGACCATGGGCCGCGCCAACTGTGATCCGGTGGTCTCGGTGAGCGGTGTCCGCACCGCGATCTCCTGCACGGGCAGCTCACGCGTGGCCTCAAGGA